>JAGOUF010000046.1 GCA_018061385.1 Chitinophagaceae bacterium
TTTTAGATTTAAAATATCTTGCCAATGCACTCATGCCAATGCCACCAATGCCTACAAAATAAATTTTCTCTATGTTCTTTAATTCAATCATGAAAACGTTTATCGTTGTTTGTTACTCGTTGTTCGTTATTTATATTATTCTATAAATTTTAGAATTTCTTTAGCTATTATTTCATCGGCATTTTTAATAGCCAAAGAAGCAATATTTGCACTCAACCATTTTTGCAGATCTTCGTTTTTTGACAACTCTACAACTATTGATACTAACTTTTCTTTTGCCTCACTATCTTTTATTAGCATTGCAGCTTGCTTATCTACCAAAGTTTTTGCATTAGCGGTTTGATGGTCTTCTGCTGCCAACGGAAAAGGAACAAAAATTGATGGCTTACCTGCTACACACAATTCTGTTACTGCCATTGCACCTGCCCTACTAATTACCATATCGGCTGCTGCATAAGCCATTTCCATTTGAGTAATAAAATCGCTACACCAAATATTTTGCTTACCAGTTGCCATTGCTTTATACTCAGTAGCTGTTGTTTTACCAGTTTGCCAAATGAGTTGTAAATCGTTTTGCTCAAACTCATTTATGTGTAAAGTCAATGCTTCGTTAATGCTTCTTGCTCCCAAACTTCCTCCAACAGCCAATACTGTTTTTTTACTTTCATCCAATCCAAAAAAACGAATGCCTTCACTTTTTGAAACTGTTGAATAAGCTATTGTTCTTCTTACAGGATTACCTGTAACCAATAATTTTTCACTAGGAAAAAATTTTTCCATCCCAGCACTTGCAACAAAAATTTTAGTTGCATTTTTTCCCAACATCATATTTGCTTTTCCTGCAAAAGAGTTACTCTCATGTATGAAAGTTGGAATGCCTTTTCGTTGTGCCGATTTTAATACTGGAAAAGTTGAATAGCCACCTACACCAATTACAGCATTGGGCCTAAACTCTTTTAAAATTGCACTTACTTGAAAAAAACTTTTTACCAACTTAAATGGTAAGCCAATATTTTTTATCAAAGAACTTCTGTTAAATCCAGCTATATCTAACCCTTTTATTTCGTAACCAGCTTGTGGCACTTTTTCCATTTCCATTTTTCCTGTTGCACCAACAAACAAAATTTGAATGTTGGGTTGCATTTGCTTTAGTGCATTTGCAATTGCAATTGCAGGAAAAATATGACCACCTGTACCACCACCTGCTATGATAATTCGACTTCCCCTAAAAGGAGAACCAGAGACTCCATTAGTATTTTTTTTTTCTTTCAAAATATACTTTCATTTTATCCCGTCAAAGACGAGAAAGAACATATTGTATACGAAGTCGGAGACTTCGTACAGCAAATGCTTTATATTGTTTTAACAACACTTACTTCTTTATTTTCTTTTACTGTTATTAATGGTTCTAACAACGGTTCTTTACCTTCTAACTGTTCTACATTTCTTGCAACACTTAAAATAATTCCGATGGCTGCACAAGTAAATAAAAACGAACTACCACCCATACTTACCAATGGAAGTGTAACCCCTGTAACTGGCACTATGTTTACATTTACAGCCATATTTGCAATGGCTTGAATTACCAATGTAAAGCTGAGTGCCAATGCTAAAAATGCTCCAAATGCATACGGACATTTTCTAAATATTTTTATACATCGAAACAAAAATGCCAGATAAATAAAAATAATTATTGCTCCACCAAGCAGCCCATACTCTTCTATTATTATGCTATAAATAAAATCGTTATAAGCTTGCGGTAAAAAATTTCTTTGCTCACTATTACCAGGACCTTTGCCCATTAAAATGCCACCTTTTGCAATAGCAATTTTTGCTTGTTGCACTTGATACGGCGTTTCGGCATTGTTTGCATAAATAAAATCTTGTACACGTTTTACCCAAGTACCCACACGACCAACTGATTTTATTTTATCGGTTGATGTGGTTGTTCTTTTTTCTATATCTTGTTTACCATCGTAGGTTAAAACTGCAACTGAAACAATTAAACCTATTGGTATTAGTGCTACCAAAATGGTTAATGCAATGTGCTTTAAACTTATTCTTCCAATAAACATTAACAACAATGATGTAGCACCTGTAAGCAATGCATTGCTTAAATTGGCTGGCATAATTAATGCACAAATAATTGCTACCGGAATTACAACAGGCAAAAACCCTTGTTTAAAGTTTTTAATTACTTCTTGTTTTTTACTCATTGTTTTTGAGATGTACATAAACAATGCAAGCTTTGCAAAATCGCTTGATTGAATGGTCATATTAATGATGGGTAATTTTATCCAGCGACTACCTTCATTAATTTTTGTACCAAATAACCAAGTGTATAACAGCAACGGAATTGCAGCATAAAACAAAATGGTTGCTATTCGAGAAAACAATGTGTAATTAATTCGATGTAAAAAATACATTACCAATAAACCCAAAACAGTAAATGATAATTGTTTAAACAAGTACACCTCGTTATTCCCTTTATTCATTTTATATGCCAAAGAGCCTGTAGCACTGTATACTACTAAAACAGAAATTAAAGCCAACAACAATACAATTCCCCATATATATTTATCGCCATGGGTACGTTTCAATATGGCTTCTTTATTTAGAGAAGCAAATGAAATATCTTTTATGTTTATTGAGTCTGCCATGCCACTATCCCCTTAAGAGAGATAAAATATTTTTACTTTTAATAACTTACAATTCTTTTACAGCTTCTTTAAATTGCTTGCCTCTATCTTCATAATTCTTAAACAAATCGAAACTTGCACAAGCTGGACTTAACAAAACCACATCGCCTTTTGTACTTAATTTAAATGCTGTTATTACTGCCTTTTTAGCATTGTCTGTTTCAATAATTACAGGTACTTTATCTTTAAAAGCTTCCATAATTTTTTTATTATCCAACCCCATACACACAATTGCTTTTACCTTTTGTTTCACCAATTCTTCCATTAAGGTATAGTCATTTCCCTTATCTGTACCACCCAAAATAAGTACAGTAGGTTTGTTCATACTTTCTAACGCAAACCAAGTACTGTTAATATTAGTTGCTTTACTGTCATTAATAAATTCTACGCCACGAACTGTTGCAACAAACTCCATTCGATGTTCTAAGCTTTGAAAATCTTTTACAGCTTCACGAATTTTTTCTTTTCTAATACCAATTGTAGATGCTGCAATACCTGCTGCCATGGTGTTGTAATTGTTGTGTTTTCCTTTAAGAGCAAAATCGTAAATGCTCATGCTTACTCTTTCTTCTTGAATGCGTAACATCATTTGATCGCCTTTAATGTAGCCGCCTTTTTTTACTTCGTGTTTCATGGAAAATGGTAATGGGTTAGTATTTGGGTTTAATGACTTCAATTTTTGAGTAATTACTTCATCATCTAAATTGTAAATGAAATAATCACTAATTGTTTGATTTTTTATGATATTGAATTTTGAATTGATATAGTTTTCGAATTGGTAATTGTATCGGTCTAAATGATCTTCTGTAATATTTAGCAACACAGCTACGTCAGGACGAAAACTAATTATATCGTCTAATTGAAAAGAACTGATTTCGGACACATACCAATCTTTAGGATTTTCTGCCATTTGCTTTGCAATACTGTACCCAATATTGCCCACCAATGCACAACTCAATCCAGCAGTTTTACAGATATGATAGATTAGTGATGTACAAGTACTTTTGCCATTGCTACCTGTAATACCAATTATTTTACTGTTGCCTTTAAATCTATATGCCAACTCGAACTCACTAATTACTGTTATTCCTTTTGCACGAATGGCTTTCACCATTTCGTTTTTATCGGGAATGCCAGGGCTTTTCATCACCTCAGTTGCAGTTAGAATTTTTTCAGCAGTATGTTTGCCTTCTTCAAATTCAATTCCATTCTCAAAGAGCTCTTGTTTGTATTTGTCTTTTATTGTTCCGCCATCGCTCACAAATACTTCGTAACCTTTTTGCTTGCCCAACAAAGCTGACCCAACTCCACTTTCACCTGCTCCAAGAATTACTAAACGATGTGCCATTTTTTAATTTCACACAAAGCCAACTAAGAAAACAATGAAACAAAGGCTTTGTGTGCTTGGTATGCTTTGTTTCTTTGTGTGAAATTTTATCGAATTTTCAATGTCATAATACTTGCTACAACCAACAACACTGTTATAATCCAAAACCTTACAGCAATTTTATTTTCGTGATATCCTTTCTTTTGATAGTGATGATGCAGTGGACTCATTAAGAAAACCCTTCGCCCCTCACCATACTTTTTCTTTGTGTATTTAAAGTATCCAACTTGAATCATGACACTTAAATTTTCTACTAAAAATATTCCACAGAAAATTGGGATCAACCATTCTTTTCTTACAATAATTGCCAATGACGCAATGATGCCTCCCAATGCTAAACTTCCAGTATCGCCCATGAAAACCTGTGCTGGATAAGCGTTGTACCACAAGAACCCAATACAAGCACCTACAAAGGCTGCAACAAAAATGGACAACTCACCAAGGTTGGGTATGTACATAATATTTAAATAATCTGCAAACTTGTAGTTGCCACTTACATAAACAAATACCCCAATTCCTATTCCTATTATTGCACTTACACCTGCTGCTAAACCATCTAAGCCATCTGTTAAGTTTGCACCATTACTTACTGCAGTAATAATTAGTGTAACAATTAATATATACACAATCCAAGTAAATTGTTCAGCTCCAGGCCCAATCCAACTCACCAATTTGCTATAATTAAATTCATGGTTTTTAACAAAGGGAATTGTTGTAATTGGTGTTTTTACACGTACATATCTTTTCTCAACACCATCAATATTTCTAACCAAAACAGTAGAATCTTTCCCGTATTTTTCTGCTGCTTGTTTTTGATACGCTACTCCAATTACTTCTCTTTCTACCGTTACTGCATTGCTGAAATAAAGTGTTGTACCAATTATAATTCCTAACCCAACTTGACCAATAATTTTTGTAATGCCCGCCAATCCATCACTATCTTTTTTCTTATATGCTTCACCTTTTTCTTTGGCTGACTTTCTAGCTTTTATTTTAAAATAATCATCTAAAAAACCAATTACACCCAACCAAACAGTACACAATACCATTAAGCGTATGTATACTTTATCTAAATTGGCAAACAATAAAGTGGGAATTAAAATACTGAGTAAGATGATGATTCCACCCATTGTTGGCGTTCCTTTCTTTTGCATTTGTCCTTCTAAACCCAAATCTCTAACACTTTCGCCAATTTGCTTTTTTTGCAAATACAGAATAATGCGTTTACCATACACTGTTGCTATAACCAACGAAAGCAATACAGCCATTGCAATTCGAAATGTTAAGAACTGAAATAAGCCAGCTCCTGGAACATTGAATTCTTGCTTTAGCCAAGTGAATAAATGGTATAACATAAATTAATTTCTTAGTTGTTAGATGTTAGTTGACTGTAGTTCATATTACCTGTCATCTATCATCTTAAATTTGTCATCTTAAATTTGTCATCTTATTTTCCTAAAGTTTCAAACATTTCTCTCAGCACTTCTTTATCATCAAATGGAAATTTCACACCCATTATATCTTGATATTTTTCATGCCCTTTACCAGCAATTAAAATAATATCTTCTTTATTTGCTAGACTCACAGCCGTTTTAATGGCTTCTCTTCTATCGGCAATTGAAATGTATTTTCTCTTAGCAGCAGTATTTAATCCTGCTTCCATATCTCTTAAAATTTGGTTGGCATCTTCAGTTCTTGGATTGTCGCTGGTGAGTATTACTCTGTCACTTAAATCGCAAGCACTTTGAGCCATTATAGGACGTTTAGTTTTATCTCTATCTCCTCCACAACCAACAACAGTAATTATTTGCTCATGTCCTTTACGCAATTTTTTTATTGTTGATAGTACATTTTCTAAAGCATCTGGCGTATGAGCATAATCTACAATTCCAATAATTAATTCACTACTTATTATATAATCAAATCTTCCTTCTGCACCACTTAACATGCTTAGTACAGTAAGTACAGTTTCGCTATTTTCTCCTAAACAAATAGCTGCACCATACACTGCCAATAAATTGTAAGCATTAAATTCTCCAATTAATCTAAAGTGTACTTCTTTATCATTCACCAACATTTGCAAACCTGTAAGTGCATTGTCCAAAATTTTCCCTTTAAACGCTGCTACCGTTTTTAAACTATAGTAATACTGTTTTGCAAGTGTATTTTGAAGCATTACAGTTCCTCGTTTATCATCTATATTGCTAATTGCAAAAGATGTTGAAGACAAATCGTCAAAGAACTTTTTCTTAACTTTTATATATTCATCAAATGTTTTGTGATAATCTAAATGATCGTGTGTGATGTTGCTAAACAATCCACCCACAAAATGCAAACCTGTAACTCTGTGTTGATGAATTGCATGACTGCTCACTTCCATAAATACATGAGTACATTTTTCATCTACCATCTTTGCCAACAACTCATTTAAACTTACTGCATCTGGCGTTGTATGTGTTGATGGTATTACAACATTTGCAATTTGATTTTGCACAGTACTTATCAATCCACACTTATATCCAAGCTGTGTAAATAATTTAAATAAAACTGTTGCGATTGTTGTTTTACCATTGGTACCTGTAACACCCACTAACTTAGTTTTTTGCGAAGGCTCATTGTAAAAATTATGAGCTATATATGCAACTGCTTCGTTAGAATTTTGTACTTGTAAATAAGTAATTGTTGTAACAAAATTTTTAGGTAACGTTTCGCATACAATTACTGCTGCTCCTAATTCTATTGCTTTATCAAAGAACTTATGACCATCGGTTTGCTCTCCTCTAATTGCTACAAACACAGATCCTTTAGTTACCTTACGAGAATCAATTTGAATATCATTCACTATAACATTGGTGCTACCATGCACTTCTTTTAAGTGAACTTTATACAGTATGTCTTGAAGTTTTCTCATAATGGCTATTCAGCTTCTTATATCAAAAAATACATTTCCTTTTTTTAGTTCAACCCCAATTCTAATGTTACAATTTGTCCTTTTGCAATTGACTGGCCTGAAACAATAGATTGATTGGTCACTTTACCTTTCCCTTTTATTTCAACTTTCAATCCTAAGTTTTCACAAATCAATACAGCATCTTTTAAACCCAATCCTCTCAAAGCTGGCATTCGATTTACGTCAACCTGCTTTCCTGTAACTGAAAAACCTGCTGTGTTGCTATTTATACTTGCCCATTCATACTCTATAGAACTTGCATCTCTATATTTCAATTTCAGTGCTTTGCTCACTTGTATCAAATCACTTCTATATCCTGTATAACTGTATGCAATACTGTCTGATTTTGTTGGAGCAATTCCTTTAATATTTGATTCCCTTACATATGTTGTATACAACCTATCTGAAATTTCTTTAAACACAGGACCAGCAACACTTCCACCATAAAATACTGCAGCATGTGGTTTATTTTTTATAACAACAACAATTGTATATTGAGGATTATCGGCAGGGAAATAACCTGCAAATGAGCTTTGATAAATTTTATCGCTATATCCTCTATTGCCATTTGCCACCAAAGCTGTTCCTGTTTTTCCTGCAACTTTATAAGGTGTGTTTTTAAACAACTCTCTTGCTGTTCCTGCAGTACAAACACCTTCTAAACAAGCCCTCAATTGTTGTAAAGTTTCATCGCTACAAATTTTTTCCTTCTTCACAACTGGCTTAAATCCTTTTATGGTTTCACCTTCATTTTGAACTTCACTTAACAAATACGGTTTCATCATAATTCCATTATTTGCTACTGCATTGTATAACATTAAAGTTTGCAATGGTGTAATTGAAAGGTTATATCCAAAAGCCATCCAAGGCAATGTTGTTGAACTCCAATATTTACTTCCTGGTTTATAAATAATTGGTTTACGTTCTCCTGTAATATCTATTCCTGTTAAGGTATCCATTTGAAGATTGTGTAAATGATTGATAAATTTTGAAGGCGTTGCTCCATAATTCATCCAAGCCAATTTTGCCATTCCCACATTGCTACTTAATTCAAAAGCTTGCTTCACACTTACGTCATTACGTCCATGTTGCTCACTATCGTAAACTGTTTCTCCATTTATTTTCCAAACGCCACCTTGCAAATTCACGGTACTATTTAAGTTTACTTTTTTATCTTCTAACAAAGCAAGCATTGTTGCTAACTTAAAAGTTGAACCAGGCTCTGAAGGATTGATGGCATAATTATAATCTTCAAAATAGGTTCCGTCACTTCTTATTCCTAAGTTGGCAATTGCTTTTATTTTACCAGTTTTAGTTTCCATTACCATTGCACAACCATGTTCTGCTTCATTCTTCACCATCATCTTCATCAAAGCACTTTCAGTAACTTCTTGTATAAAAACATCTAATGTGGTTACAATATCCTTTCCACTTTCTGGTTCAATTTGATAATCATCTACAGGTACAGAAACTCCACCAGCAATTGATCTTACCAAACGTTTACCTGTTCTACCTTTCAGCAAACTATCGTAACTCATTTCTAACCCAACTTTAAAAGAATCTCTTGCTAAACCTATGGTTCTAAAAGCCAGCATTTTATATGGATTTAAACGAATGCTTTTATTATCTGTAATAAATCCACTTTTGTTTCTTCCTAACCTAACCAAAGGAAAAGTTTTAAGCTCTTGATAATCTCTGTAAGAAATATTTTTCTTTAAAGAGAAATACCTGTTTTTTTCTTTAAAACCTTTACTTAAAATTTGCTTATAAGCATATTCAGATTTGTCTTTAAACAAATTGCTCAAACAATAACTCAAAGAATCTAAATTTTCTCTAAAACGCTTACCACTCTTATCTCTCAGCCCCTCTGCTGCGAAATCTATATACACATCAAACTGTGGAATACTAGTGCTTAACATTTCCCCATCTTCGCTATAAATAGTTCCTCGTTCAGCTTCAACTTCTTCAATGCGTTGATGCAAACTATCGCTCATGCTTCTCCAATATGTACCTTGTACTTGTTGTATATAAAATGCTTTGCCCAACACAACACAACAAAGAATTACTATGCCAATAAAACACAGATACACTCTCCACAATATGTCTTTTTTTATATCCACTATTTCCGAATCAACTATTTTGTTTTTTGCAATTGAATACGCTTAGGCACTTCGTTATTTATTTTCAAACCCAATGGTTCTGCAACTTTCAGCACTTGTGCTTCTTCACTTTTATACATTAACTCACTCTTCACCGTTTTATATTCGAATTGTAAATCCTTAATTTCTTTATTGGTTTTATCGATTGAACGAATTGTTTTATCAGACCAATGTCCATTTGCTATATAGATTACCGCCAACAAACTCAAAAAGAAAAAGAAGTTCATATTGCCTGTTAGCCATTGAGCGTTAAACATGCTACCAATACTTTTAAGTGTAATTTTTTTTTCTTGCACTTGTTCTGTTGTTGTATCAATATCGTTTTTTGTTGCTGCCAT
>JAGOUF010000047.1 GCA_018061385.1 Chitinophagaceae bacterium
AAAGTTTTGGCAAGTTTATTTGTTGGTGCTATGATTCCATTTATATTTTCTTCACTAGCAATTAGAGCTGTAGGAGAAGCTGCAATGGCAATGGTTGAAGAAGTTCGTCGTCAGTTTAGAACCATTCCTGGAATTATGGAAGGAACTGGTAAACCTGAATACGATAAATGTGTGGCAATTTCTACAGAAGCCTCTTTAAAGAAAATGATGTTGCCAGGTGCAATTGCTATTGTTTCTCCATTATTAATGGGCTTTATTTTAGGTCCTGAAGCATTGGGTGGATTTTTAGCTGGTGCAACTGTAAGTGGTGTTTTAATGGGTATGTTTCAAAACAATGCTGGTGGTGCTTGGGACAATGCAAAAAAATCTTTTGAGAAAGGTGTTGAAATAAATGGTGAGATGTTTTACAAAAAATCTGAACCACATAAAGCATCTGTAACTGGTGATACTGTTGGAGATCCTTTTAAAGATACTTCTGGTCCATCAATGAACATCTTAATTAAATTAATGAGTATTGTTTCGTTGGTAATTGCTCCATCATTGGCACAAATACATGGCACAAAAGCAAATCATGGTGCTCATAAAATTGAAAAAAGCGTAGAAATAAAATTAACTTCTACTGGCAATAAGGATGCAAATGCCGATGCTTTTATTGCACAATTAAAAGTTGATGGATTAATTAAAGAGTCTGCAACAGTTGAATATACCAATGGCAAATTATTTATTAATGATGTTGAACAAACTGCAGAAGTAATTGCAAAATATAGCAGCTTTCTTGATGGACAAACCACCATAAAATTGAAAATAGATTCCAAATAAATAAATGTTTTATTGTTATAGAAAAAAGGTGCTTTATGCACCTTTTTTGTTGTGTATTCTTGGATAATTTTATAAAAAATAGTTAGTTTTTTATTGGCTATTTGTCTAATTAAACAAGCTTGGTGAAATTGTTTCACTAAGCTTGTTTAATTCAATTCAATACGATTTTGATATTATATCAAAAAATTATTGTTTAGCTAAAGTAGAAGTCATTGTTATTGCACTTGCACCGCTACCAGAAGTTTTAGAAACAACAATTTTTTTATTTGTTAATGATTCTATTTTCATTACTTCACCATCAATGGTTATTGTTTTGGTAGTTACATTAACTGAATATGCACCATTATCGGTTGTTGGAGGTGTGCAAACTACACCTGCATCGGTAATTGTATATGTGCCATTTGAAGCAAAAGCAGTAACGTCGTCTCTTTCGCATGCTTCAAAAAAAGTATTATCGTTTAACACATCTCTTGATGTTCCACCAGCTAGTAGAGTTACACTTGCTATTTTGTACGAACCAACAATGTTTGTAACACTAATGTCTAAAGTTACTTCTGTATCGTCATCATTTTTTTTGCAACTTGCAAAAACAGCAATAGCACATACCAATAAAAAAGTTTTTTTCATTTTTGTATATTTTTTACAAATAAAAGACATATAGGCTAATAATATAATTTATTTTTTTGGGGAATAAAAAAAGGATGCTTAATTACATCCTTTGTATCGAATATATCTTATATAGCTATCGCAATCCATTCATAATGGCAGTAAATTCTGTAGCGTTTAACGATGCTCCTCCTACTAAACCTCCATCAACATCTGGCTGAGCAAATAACTCAACAGCATTGTTGCCTTTTACACTTCCACCATATAAAATTGAAATATTGTTGGCAACCAATTCACCATATTGTTTTGCCAATACCTGACGTATGTGTTGGTGCATATCTTGTGCTTGTTGGCTAGAAGCAGTTTTGCCAGTACCAATAGCCCAAATTGGTTCGTAAGCAATAATTACTTTTTGTAATTCATCTGCACTTAAATGAAACAACGATTCTGCCAATTGTTTGCCTACAAATTCGTTTTGAGTTTCGGCTTCTCTAATAGCCAATGCTTCTCCACAACAAAATATTGGTTGAATATTGTATGCTAAAGCAATATTTACTTTACTAGCCAACATGGCATTGTCTTCATTAAAATATTCTCTTCTTTCTGAGTGACCAACTAATACAAACTGAATGCCCATACTCTGCAACATTTCAGCACTTATTTCACCTGTAAATGCTCCACTTTTTTGAGTGTAACAATTTTGTGCAGCTACAAACATATTTTTTGTATTGGCTAATTTTTGCTTTGCCAATAATAAATATGGGGCAGGAACTGCAAAAACGGCTAGTTGATTTTCTGAGAAATTTACATTGGCAACGGCAAGTTCATTTAATAAATTTTCTGCTTGCTCAAGTGTGCAATTCATTTTCCAATTGGCTGCTGCAATTTGTTTACGCATGATTTATAGTTTTTCTTTTTTTAATAAAATAAATGATTGTTTGGGATTGGATTGAAAAGGATGATTTACTGTAATTACTTCCCAACCTTGTTTACCCAATGTATTTAACTCTTGCACTAAAGTTTCAGTATCAATTTTGCTCATCCACCCTTTAGTTGGCAAATTGATTGTTTTATATTCAAATTGTTTCATGCTAACTTATTTTTTGTATAAACATGTAAGTACTGCAATTTCTTCTGTTGTAAAAATTTTTCCTTTTAACTGCTTCCAATTGCCAATATCTGCAATTGCTTTTTCTAATTGATATTTTGATGCACTATGCGTACCCCAAGAAAAATGTGGAATAAGCGTAGGCAATAATCCCTCTCCAAATACATTGCAACAAACGCCAAAATTGCTACCAGTGTTTATACTAGAGTTTATTGCAACCCTTGTATAATCGCCCATTACAACACCACATTTTTGACCAGCATTTTGATAATCATTGCTACCATCGTTCCAAATTTTTATTTCACTAGCCGTGTTTTTAATGTTGCTATTGCTAGTTCCTGCACCCAAATTACACCACACTCCTATTACACTATCTCCCAAATATCCATCATGTGCTTTATTGCTAAAATCGCCTAAAATTGCGTTTTTAATTTCTCCGCCAGCAACACTATTTTTCCCAATTGTGGTTGCACCATAAATTTTAGCACCCATTTTCAACACAGCATTGTTCACCATTGCAAATGGACCACGTACAATACAACCTTCCATTATGATTGCATTTTTACCAATATAAATTGATCCAGTTGAAGCATTCAACATTGAATACTCAACAGTTGCTCCTTCCTCAATAAATATATTACTCGGATTAATGACTTGATTGGTTGAAGAAATTGGTTGCGAAACTTTGTTTTTTATTAGCAGCTGAAAGTGTTGCTGTATAAAGCTTTCATTGAATTGAAACAATTGATGGCTCCATTCTATTCTTTTAACATGATCAACTTGTTGAATAATATTAAAAAATGCAAGCGATTGAATATTTTTAAACTTAACTGCAATTGTTGCTCTTCCTGCAATTAATCCAACTTCATTGGCTATTGCTTGGTTAGAGTTAAGATTTAAAATTTGTTGAACCAAAAATTCATCTGCAATCACACTTGCGTCAACCCAAAAATGTTCTTCGTTTGGAATTGTAGCATATAAAGGTTGTAAATAATTTTCTGTTTGAATATAAACAGGCAGTTGAGTTGTTTGCTCCCACCATTCTTTGATTGTCAATATGCCAATACGTAAATCTGCTACAGCTTTTATTGCAGTAAGTGGAAAAAGTTTTTTTCTATATTGATTATCAAATAATACAATTGCCATACGTATAGTGTAAAAATAAACAAACTAAATTGTAAACATTTAAAAATGCAGAACAACAAAGTAGGAATACATATTATCTCAGCTTAGCCAACCAACAAGCTTTTTTTAATAGCATAAATTTATTGTTCCAAAAAGCCATATCAGTAACCAATTCACTTCTTAAAGCGTTGTTCCAATCTAATGGCAATCCATATTTATTTTCAGTATTTTGTAAATGCTCTAACGATACCAATGCAAATGCATGAATACAAGCCATTCGGCGAATAGTCCTTTTTTTTCTGTAGTTGGAAACATTTGTTTCTTCAATCATTTGATGCAGTTTAGCACATTCTTGCAGAAAAATTCTTTTTACTTCAGCGATTGATGCAGTTTTTCTAACAATGGTAAAAACGCCATCTTCTCTATCTTTAAAAGCATCAAACAAATCGTTTACTATTTGCCCTACATAACCACTTTGGTAAATAAAAGCATTGTCTTCGGGCAACCATTTTTCATCCATAATACTTGCCCATAGTAAAGAACTGTTGCCACATTTTTCAGCAGAAATGTGCAACACTTCTTCTAAGGTAATGCTTGAGTTTAATTGTTTTGAACTGATTACTTGCCATTCAATAGCCAACTTCAACGCATCAATATATTGTTGTGTTGGCTGCCAAATTTGTTGCAATTCATTGTCTAACGCAAAAATTAATTTTACTTTAGGCGTTTGTAAATTTTGTGGTAATGTTTTATTGAGAATTTGAAAATATTGTTCTACTTCCCATTTTTCTTCATCAATTAAATCATCGTACAAAGTGGCCATTGCCGATATAATTGCCATTCTTTTGGTTTCGGCATTGTTTAATCTTCTTCCTTTAATACACAAATAATTTTCGCAGTTGACTATATGGTTGAACAAAGGGTAATAAAAATCTACTTTCTTTTGTTCTTTTTTAGATAAGGGGTAATTTAATTGATTGCACAACTTGGCAACAATAGGTTTTAAGTAATGCTGGATAAACCTCAATTGTTTAAAAGCACTTAAGCCATAATCGGCGGCATAAAAAAAAAGTTGAAAATAATTCACAGCCGAAAAATAAGGAAAAGCTTCAAATAGCCACTAAGTTATCGTATGATTCTGTATAAGTTATGGCTTTAATATGCAACATCTTGCATAAAAACGCATTCATCCATCAAAAAACCGCAAGTTTTATATTTATGTTCAAATAAAGTTTTTATATTTCCATCCTAATTGCCAAAAATATGAGCCCAGTATTACTCTTTTCTTTTGTGATAGGTTACTTTTTAATTTTATTAACAGTTGCTTGGTTTACAAGTAAAAACTCTAACAACGATTCATTTTTTATTGGCAATAAAAGCAGCAATTGGATGTTGGTTGCCTTTGGTATGATTGGCACAAGTTTAAGTGGAGTAACTTTTGTAAGTGTTCCAGGAACTGTTGGTAGTGCTGGTTTTCAATATTTTCAGGTAGTAATTGGTTACTTTTTAGGTTACTTGGTAATTGCTTATGTGCTGTTGCCATTGTATTATAAAATGAACCTTACCTCTATATACAATTATTTAGAACACAGGTTTGGAACCAATAGTTATAAAACGGGTGCTACTTATTTTATTTTATCAAGAACATTGGGTGCAACAGCTAGAATGTATTTGGTAATAAACATTTTGCAAATTTTTATTTTAGACTCAATGGGTATACCATTTTGGGCTACTTCTTTGGTTATATTGGTACTTATTTTGTTGTACACTTTTGAAGGTGGTGTAAAAACAATTATTTATACAGATACGCTTCAAACCACTTGTATGTTGGTTGGTTTGGTAGTTTGTATAATTGCTGTGATGAGCAAAATGGATTTAAGCTTAACACAAAGCATTGATCAATTAAGTGCAAAGGGAATGACCAAACTGTTTAACACAGATTATCACTCATCTGCATTTTTTGTGAAACAAATTTTAGGTGGTGCATTTATAACCATTGCTATGACTGGCTTAGACCAAGAAATGATGCAAAAAAATATTTCGGTACGCACCTTAAAAGATTCCCAAAAAAATGTAATGACTTTAAGCTTTGTATTGCTTTTTGTAAACTTTTTATTTTTATTAATGGGTGGACTTTTGTACTTGTATGCAGGTGCAAACAATATTGCTGTTAAAGGCGATGATTTGTTTCCTGCAATTGCTTTAGGCAATCATTTATCTACTGCTATTGGAGTAATTTTTATTATTGGTTTAATCTCTGCATTATTTCCAAGTGCCGATGGAGCTTTAACTGCATTAACATCGTCGTTTTGCATAGATATTTTAGGATTGAAAAGACGTGACGATTTAACTGAAGCACAAAAGAGAAAAACTCGTTTAACTGTGCACTTAACACTCAGTATTGTATTTTTTATTTGTGTGATGATGTTTAAATGGATTGATGACAAATCGATTATTGATGTTATTTTAAAAGTAGCTGGCTATACTTATGGCCCTTTGTTGGGCTTATTTTCTTTTGGTATTTTAACTAAACGAAAATTAAACGATAAGTATGCCATTGCAGTTTGTTTAATTGCTCCATTATTGTCTATTGGAATAGATTTAATTAACAATGCAGAATGGTTCGTAAATAAATTAAGTTTAACTGGCAATTTTGCAGACAGCTTAATCAATGCATCAAAATCTGTTTTTAATGGTTTTAAAATTGGTATTGAATTACTTATTATAAATGGCATACTCACTTTTGTAGGTTTATGGTTCATATCAACACCAACAAAAGCAAAAGCTTAACTTTGCTGCATGAATATTGTTCATGCACTTGCCGAAGATTATGCACAACAATTTACATCGGCACAAAATAATTTTTTAAAAGGCGTACATCAGCAAACAACTGAAAATCATCCACATGCACACATGTTGAGTGGTCATGTGCAAGGAGAATTTCTGTCTTTTATCAGTTCAATTGTACAACCACAATCAATTTTAGAAATTGGTACTTTTACAGGTTATAGTGCATTGTGTTTGGCAAAGGGCTTAACTAAAACAGGCATTTTACATACAATTGAATTACGAGAAGAAGATGCAACAACTGCTAAACAAAACTTTAGCAATTCCCAATACATTCAACAGTTAATTTTGCACATTGGAAATGCAAAAAATATTATTCCAACTTTGAATGTAGAATGGGATTTAGTATTTATTGATGCAGATAAAACGGCTTACATTGATTATTACGAATTGATAGTTCCAAGATTGAGCAATAAAGGAATTATTATTGCTGACAATGTGTTGTTTCATGGTCAGGTTTTAGACAATGAAATAAAAGGAAAAAATGCAAAAGCCATTCATGCTTTTAACCAACATGTTGCAAATGATGATAGAACTGAACAAGTTTTATTAACTGTAAGAGATGGATTGTTATTGATTAAAAAGAAATGATGAAGATGAAAAATTTGGTTTTACTAATTTGTATATTGTTAAGTACATCTTCTCTTTTTGCACAAAGTGAAAAGGGATTGAATTATATAAAAAAATATAAAGATGCAGCCATTGAAGAAATGAGAAGAAGTGGTGTACCTGCATCTATAACACTTGCTCAAGGCATGTTAGAAAGTGGTTATGGCGAAAGTGAATTGTGTTTAAAAAGCAACAATCATTTTGGTATTAAATGCAAAACAGAATGGACAGGTGAAAAAGTTTATCACAACGATGATGAAAAAGGCGAATGTTTTAGAGCTTATCCAAGTGCAGCAGATAGTTATAAAGATCATTCAGACTTTTTAAAGTCGAGACCTTGGTATAATTTTTTATTTAGTTTACAACCTACCGATTATGAAGGTTGGGCTTATGGTTTAAAGAAAGCAGGTTATGCAACAGAAAAAAACTATCCACAGAGTTTAATTAGAATTATAAAAGATTACGATTTACACCAGTTCACTTTAGCAGCATTAAACAATACAGAAACCAATGATGTTGCAGTACAACCAACAGTTGTAACAGAAGTTGCAACTGCTGCAAAAGATAGTACAACCCCTACAACAGCAACTGAAATTATTGAAGAAGTAGAAACGAGTTATACAGATACTGAAACAGTACTTAACCCCAATACTTCATTGAAGGATGAAACTGCACCAACCAAAAGTGTTTATCCCGAAGGTATTTTTACCATTAACCATAGCAAAGTTGTGTATGCTAAAGAAGGTACATCTTTATTGGCTTTGGCCAATCAATTTGGTTTATCGCTTAGTAATTTATTAGAGTACAATGATTTTGACGAAATGGATATTTTAGATACCGATAAATTAATTTTTACTCAACGAAAATTGAAAAGAGGTGCTAAAGATTTTTATGTTGCAGAAAGCGATTTAACAGTGCATCAAATAAGCCAAATAGAAGGCGTACAATTGCAAACAATTTTAAGTTTAAATAAACTACAAAAAAACAGTACAATAAAAAAAGGCGACAAAGTTTATCTTCGTTCGGTTACTGTAAAAAAATAATTTCAAACAATTTTATGGCTTCAATTAAAGTTTTCGACAAGTCTTTTGTTCCTTATATAAATGCAGCAACCATTACCGAAAAAATTGAAGAATTGGCACAGCATTTAAAAGCAGATTACGATGGTAAACGTCCATTGTTTATTGCAATTTTAAATGGCTCTTTCATGTTTGCATCAGATCTTTTTAAGGCCATCAATTTCGAAGCTGAAATATGTTTTATAAAATTGGCATCGTATAAAGGCACAAAAAGTTCTGGTCAAGTTGTTACTGCCATTGGTTTAGATATTGATTTAACTAACAGACATGTAATTATTTTAGAAGATATTATTGATACTGGCAAAACATTAAATTCATTTTTACCACAACTCCACAACCAGCAACCCTTATCCTTAAAAATTGCTGTTTTATTAGACAAGCCAGAACCTAGAAAATTTGAAGTACCTGTAGATTATGCATGCTTTGTTATTCCCAATAAATTTGTTTTGGGCTACGGTTTAGACTATGATGGTTTAGGTAGAAACCTAAAAGAAATTTATCAGTTAGAAGGTGGTGAATAACTTTCGGCTTCAATAAAATATTAATTTGTACGTTTAATATCTGAAAGAATTAACCCTATTATTACTATGAGCCTAATTTCTAAAATTTTGGCCATTTTTTTATTGCTTGTAATTGCTGCATCGTCAAGCAATGCCCAATACTATTTAAGGGGTCAAATTAACGACGATTTAGGCAGAGCATTACCCAATGTAAAAATCAATTTATTTTCAAAAGGCAACTACTCTTATCGAAGTGGAAACTCGGGTGGATTTGGTATTCCTACTCCATTAGAAATAGATACCATCACATTAAGTTTGGTTGGATACGAAACATTAAAAAAAGCTGTTGTTAGCAAACAATATCAAAACTTGGTATTAAAAATGTTACCTGCAACTGCTAGTTTAATGAAAAATAAGCTCAGCTCTATCACAAAAAATTTATTAAAAGAACAATTCTCTTTTTTTAATGCCAATGGAGAAAGCTACACATCGTTAATTGAAAACGATTTTGTAAATACAAAAAAATATCCTGAAACTGGTTTTTCCTTAAACATAGATAGAGCCTCCTATAGCAATGCTAGAAGATTTTTAAACAATGATATTAACGTTCCTACAGATGCTGTAAGAATTGAAGAAATGTTGAACTACTTCGATTTTAGAAGCCCCAATGAAATATTGAAAGAGAAGGAATTTTTAATGAATCAATACGTAACATCTTGTCCTTGGAATAGTGAAAACAGATTGTTGTTTTTAAAGCTCAATGCACCCAAACTTAATTTAGAAAATGTACCACC
>JAGOUF010000496.1 GCA_018061385.1 Chitinophagaceae bacterium
GATTAGGGCAGAAGAACTGACAATGGGGCAGATGAAGATATTATTGCATTTTCTTAATTACAATATATCCTAAAATACAAAGCATAATAATAATGAGTGTAGTAATTACAATCCAATCTTGATCTTTGAGTTTACGTTTGTTTCGCCTGTTTTTCTTTTTTGTAGTTTGTTGAACTAATTGCTTATTGAGCTCATTTACATAGGATTGTATATGCTGTTGTTCTTTAAAAGATTGTAAACCTTCAACAGCATCGTTCATAAATTCGTTTTGCTGCATTTCTAATTCTAAGGCATAAGTTTCTTCTTCCGATAAATTATTGGCAACATAATTTAATAGTTGCTCTTCATTTAATGGTTCATTTATATTGTGCAATATGTTTTTTTTATTGGGCATTATTGCTGTTCATTTTTTTTTCTACACCTAATTTTAAATTTCGTTTCCCGTTTTGAATATGGCTTTTTACTTGCAATAAACTAAATCCTGTTGAAGTTGAAATATCTTGATAACTCTTTTTTTTAAGATAGAATAAAGTTATGCAGGTTTTTTGTTCTTCGTTCAGTTCATCAATTGCTAGTTCCATGGCTTCCAATACTTTTTCTTTATCAAGCAACTCAGCTTTGTTGCTTTCTTCTGCTTGTAGGTGTTCATTTTCTGTAGCTTCAATAAAAATATTTTTATCTCTTAGCTTCATTAAGCAATGGTTTTTTGCAACCATATAAATCCAACTTTTAAAATATTCTACTTTGTATTTACTAAGTTCTGTAATGGCTTTTAGAAAAATTTGTTGTACTGCATCTTTAGCTTCTTCTTCATTTTTTAAGTACTTCATGCAAGTACCTAGCAACAATAAAGTATAGCGTTGTAATAAAATGCCTACCCATTTATTATCTTTTTCAGTATAATAATAAATCAGCAATTCGTTATCTGTTATATGTTGATAAGGATCTTTCAATTACAATAATGCTTGCAGTGAATGGTTGTGTTACAATATTAAGATGCATGAATTAAAAAAATGCCTAAACGTTTATGAAAATCGGGTATATTTTTTTTCCATTCTTGTATGTTTCTTGTTACAATTATTTCTGTTGCTGCTGTTATATCAATAGCAATACATAACAATGTTTCAGGTTTACAATTATCTACGATGTCTTTAACTAATTGGTTGTTTCTATATGGCGTTTCTATAAAAATTTGGGTGCAATTTTTTTTGATACTCTCCAGTTCCAACTCTTTTAGTTTCTTCTTTCGTTCAATGGTATCAATGGGTAAATATCCATTAAATTGAAAACATTGTCCATTCATACCACTTGCCATTAATGCCAATAATATGGAGGATGGACCAACCAATGGTTTTACTGTTGCCTTCATTTTTTGTGCTGCTGCAACTAAAATTTGTCCAGGATCAGCAATGCCAGGGCAACCTGCTTCACTAACAATACCAATATTTTTTCCTTGTAATAGAAGCGATTTAAATTGTTGAATAACTTGTTCTTCTGCTTTGTGAATTGCAAACCACTCATAGTTGTCTATTACCATTTCTTTCCAAAGTTTTTTAAAAAACCTTCGGGTAGTCTTTTCATTTTCAACAAAAAATACTGTACAATTTTTAATGGCATCTAATACATAAGTAGGAATGGTTTCTACAGCATCCTCATATAAAAAAGTGGGAATTAAATAAACAGTTCCTTTATTCATTTATGCAAGGTAAGTGTAATTGTTTTTCATAAAAAAAAGACCTGCTTTATTGACCTGTCCATAAGAAAAAATTGTATAATTATTTAACTGAAAAATTAAAAGGAACAATAATTTTTGCACTAAAATTTCGTCCCATATTAAATACACCCATTCTATTGGTAACAACATTTTCAGCAGTATATTTTAATCGGCTTAAATGGTTTTGATAAGCAACATTTGTAGCATTATTTAACGCTAAATAAATACTAAATATTTTTTTGCTTTTTACTTTAAAATTTGTACCTGCTCCAATATTTAATAAAGTATAACCATTGGTTATTGTTTCGGTATTGTAGGTTGAGAAAATGTTGTTTTGTGTACTTACTTTATCCATTTCAATTTTAAAATACGTATTGGATAAATGTTTTCCTAGTTGCTTAAAATCGGCTCTTAATTCACTTTGCCATCTTGGTGCAGGAATAAAAGGTATATTGTTATTGCCTTGAATATCTGTAGTAAATCTTCCCATTACCAAAGAAAAAGTATTTTCAAAATGCAACCAATCCAATGGATGTGGATGAACATCAAACTTTGCTTCAAAGCCATATAAAGTGGCATTCGATTGGCTGAACTTAAAAGCCATGGCATCGCCGTTAGGAGTTGCAACCATTGAATCTCCACCATTTACAGATTCCAATTTTCTGTAAAAAATATAGTTGTGAATATTGTTGTAAAATACACTTGTGTTAAATGAAAAATGCTCGTTATCAAACTCTAAGCCTGCATCAATTTGAAACGATGATTCTGTTTTTAAATTATTGTTGCCAAGCTCATATCTATTTGTTCCTTCATGAATTCCATTGCTAGCAATTTCTGCAACAGAGGGAGCTCTATAACCTCTTGCAACATTGAACTTAAATACTACGTTTTTATTGGCT
>JAGOUF010000497.1 GCA_018061385.1 Chitinophagaceae bacterium
ACTGCATTACATGCACAACCACCCAATGTACCTGCAGATAAAGGTGCAAACTTTGGCGAAAAAACTACTGAAGAAAGTGCCATTACTTTTGAGCAATTAAGCAATGAACTTGCAGCAAAAAAAGATGGTGCAAAAAAAATAAATGTAAAGCTGAAAGCCGTTGTTACCGAAGTATGTTCAAAAGAGGGCTGTTGGATAAAAATTAAAGGTACAAAAGGCAATGTAATGGTTAAAATGAAAGACCATAAGTTTCTTGTTCCTTTGGTTTTAAACGAGAAAGAAATTGTTATTGATGGTATTGCAGAAGAAAAAGTAACTAGCGTTGAAATGTTGAAGCATTATGCTGAAGATGCCAATAAAAGCAAAGCTGAAATTGATGCTATAAAAGAACCAAAAAAGGAAATTGTAATTATTGCAAAAGGTATTTTGGTTTTATAAGATTTAATCTATTTATAGAAGCCGTGTATGTTATTCATGCACGGCTTCTTTGTTTTTGTGTAATGACATTTACAAGGGTCGGAACGGCGAAGACGGGCTGAGCCGAGTTTAAGAAAGTTTAAAGGTGGAGGGTTTAATTCTCAGCAATGTCTCCTATATAGCCCTGTGCAAAGCTAGGGACATTGCGTTTCAATTAACGCATCTTCCTTTGCCCAACACACTAGGCGTTGCAAAGAGAAGATGCTGGAAAATTATTCAGTTTGATGTTTTGTGGAGAAAACATTGCTTGGAAAGAACCTTGTTGTGTAAGATATTTGAACCATTGATATATTAAATCATAACTCTTTGTTAGCTCAATTAATGGCAACCATTTATAACAGGTAAAAGTGTTGAAGAAATGGCCACTGTTATACGGTATCTCTTTTGATTTGGCATTGCATAAAATTATGAAATTGTGGCGTTACTGTATACGGCGAGTGCCACAAACCAACGCTCATTGGCTTACACGACACTCGCCTGCGAATGAGTCGCTAGTTGGTCGGAACAGTTGAATAATTATGAATTATAAATATTGAATTTTAAATGAAGAAAAGTTTATTGTTGAAGAGAATTGAAAATTGAGTGTTAAAATTCTATGTTCATTTATCTTTCTGCCCTTGTTGAGAAATTGTAATATAGGCTAAGGGAATTTTAGTTTTATAAAATTCAACTTATTTATAGAAGCCCTGTATGTTATTCATGCACGGCTTCTTCTTTTTCATCTAATAAATACTCAATACATGGATCAATCCTTTGGGTAATTCTTTTTCTTCTCAGGCTTTTTGTTTTGTTGTATATAAACTCGGTAATGGTTAATAATTTTGCATCAGCAGAATATAGTTCTTCTTTTAGTATTCTTTTATCGTCATGGTAATATACTTTTTTAACTGATCCGTCAGCTAATTTATCTCCTTTGTAAATTAATATTCCAGCATCGTTAAACCGTCTTTCTAAAATGGGTGTTGGGCAACTGTTTGCAAATCTTCTATATTCTTGAATATCTCCATTGGCAAAACGTTTGATGTATTCGTTATACAAATTGGGATAAGAACTGTAGTCGAAACTGATAACATGGTAACTACCCATATTGGTGCTAACTGCATGTGTTGGATTGTAATGCTTTTGGGCATTACTATCTGCATAATAATTATAATAATCATCTTTTTGATATTGTACACAATTGTATTCAACTCCTTGAATTTTTATTTTTCCTAAAGCAGCTTTTTTAATTTTCAAAGTACATTTTGCGGTTTCTCCAATTCCCATAAAATTAATTTTATTGGGCATTTGTTCCTCATCGGTACTTTGAAGAAAATGATACAATGAATCTGCAACTCCTTTAGGAGAATAGTTGGCAATTACTAGATATTCGCCTACAAATAATGGCACATTAAGTATATGGTGAGATGCTGGTTTGGTATAAGATGCATTGGGTTGCGACTGATCGTTCCAATAAAATGGAATGGCTATTTTTTCACCTGGTTTTAAATATACAACGCCATTAATGCCAATGCTTTTAATCATCATATTCATTTCCCTGTTTTCAAATGCTCTTTTAATAAAAACATTTTTGGCTCTATCGTAAATATCT
This sequence comes from Chitinophagaceae bacterium, assembly GCA_018061385.1. Classification (GTDB taxonomy): domain Bacteria; phylum Bacteroidota; class Bacteroidia; order Chitinophagales; family Chitinophagaceae; genus UBA1930. Next base: position 2,069 of record JAGOUF010000497.1, read on the forward strand.
AAGTGAATTAACTTCAAACCACTATTCTGGCTGCCAGGTGTTACTACAGGATATGTTTTAGTTTTATCTGTATTGGTAATGGTTAAAACAAATTCAACCATTTCGCCTTCTTCATAAATTTCTTTAGTAGTTGTTAAATGAAATGATAGTGGCATGTAAGGCATGTCTGCAAGTACCTGCAGTGAGGCCCAACTACATAAAATAATTACAAATGCAATTCTTAATTTCATTGAGGTACTTTGTTTTTATTTTAAATGAAAGAGCAATATTGTTTGTTGTTATTTATTAAGATGCATGAAAAAATTATCGTTATTTACATAAATTACTTTTACTTTTTTATCATTGGCTAGTTTGGCGTTATCTTGAACCAATTGTATCAATCTTTTACTTTGACGCCCCATGAATTTACTCCAATAAACCAATACAATATAGTCGTAGTTAATTGTATTAAAAGGTAGAACACCTGTAAGAGATCTTAAATACTCGAAATGTTTTTTTAGTGTTAACAAATTATCTAAGGGTGCTTGTTGGCCAGGAATAAAA
>JAGOUF010000498.1 GCA_018061385.1 Chitinophagaceae bacterium
TGTAAGAAAAGAAGAACGCATACTTTTTCCATTATTGCAACAACTTTGTACACCAATACAGTTGCAACAAATACATGAGTTACTACACTAAAAATTAGCACCTTGTATTTAAGTAATTTAAATATGAAACAAGATATTCAAAATAGGGTTGATATAGAATTGCTGGTTCGTAGTTTTTACGATAAAGTAATTATTGACGATGAAATTGGCTACATCTTTACCGATGTAGTAAAAGTACAATGGGAAAAACATTTACCAGTGATGTACGATTTTTGGGAAAATACTTTGTTGTTTACAGGAATATATAAAGGCAACCCAATGCTTATTCACGAACATTTACACAAACGTATAAACCTTACAGAGCAACACTTTGCAAGATGGAATCAACTTTTTATGCTTACGGTGGATGAACTTTTTGAAGGCAATAAAGCAACATTGGCTAAGCAAAGGGCATTGAGTATTTCAACCATTATGCAAATAAAAATTATACATGGGAAACAATTTTAGATTGTTCTTCAGTTATGTTAAACGAAAGCCGCTAAGTAATTTTAGCGGATTTTGTATAATAGTTTTTATGTTGAGAGTTTTTATATTACCTATTGTTTTTTAAATACAAATATCTTTTTTATTGCTCTTAAAACTTGATAGTTCTTACAGTTTAATTTTATGTATTTGAACATTAATAATAAGCCAACTATTGGTTAGATGCTATTTATTCAAGTACTCCTTTTTGCTTCTTTTTATTTACGAGTTTGCCAATGGTTAAACCTTGTACCACTATTGAAAAACAAACAATAATGTAGGTAATACTAACCCAAATATTTTTCTCAGTATAATCCGGTAACGATAAAGCCAAAGCAATTGAAATGCCACCACGTAAGCCACCCCAAGTAAGTATAACCAATGTATGGTGCGTAATTTTTTCTTTTAAACGAATTAATACCGATGGAATTAATACGGATATATAGCGAATGATTAACACCACAAAAATTAGTATAAAACCAACTAAAAGTATTTTACTGTTAATGTCTATTACTAGCAATTCTAGTCCAATTAATACAAATAATAGTGCATTCAAAATTTCGTCAATCAGTTCCCAAAATTTATCAATATACTCTGCTGTAATTGTTGACATGCCCAAGGCTTTGCCATGATTGCCTGTAACAATACCTGCAACAACCATTGCCAATGGACCTGATACATGAATGTAATGAGCTAGTGTATAACCTCCCATTACAATTGCAATAGTAATTAATACTTCAACTTGGTAATTGTCTATTGTTACTAAAAGTTTATAACCTAACCATCCTAAAAATAGTCCTAATAAAATTCCACCAATTGCTTCTTGCCCAAAAAGAATGGCTATGTGAGAAAACTGAACAGACGAATTGGGTGCTGAAATATGTAGTATAGTCATAAATACAACAACTGCTACACCATCGTTAAACAATGATTCTCCTGCAATTTTTGTTTCTAAAGATTTTGTAACACCAGCACTTTTTAAAATACTTAAAACTGCAATTGGATCAGTGGGTGAAATTAATGAACCAAAGAGTAAAGCATGTATAAGCTGAACTTTTAAACCAAAAAAATTAAGTAAATAATAGGAAGCAAAGCCAACAATAAATGTACTTACTACAACACTAATGGTAGAGAATAGGATAATGCTCAATCGTTCTGATTTGAGGTCGTGGTATTTAATATGAATGGCACCTGCAAAAAGCATAAAACTTAGCATACCTTCTAGCAGCAAATCACTAAAATTGATATGGCTTAATCGAATGGTAACAAAATCTTTAATGGATGGAAAGAAGAAACCCAATGCAAGAATGATTAAAGAAAAAAGGGTAGATACAACCATTAATCCTATAGTGCTTGGAAATTTGAGAATTTTAAAATTGATATAAGCAAAACATGCCGATACAACTATAAGAATTGAAAAAAGGTGAAAAAATTCCATATTACTTTTTGATATTAATATTTAGTTCTGGTACTTCAACCAAATGAAATGTTGCCGATGCAAATTTAGCTGCTTCGTTAGTTGCTTCAATTTCATCCAAAAGAAAAGTAAAATCGCCACTATAATTAAAACTGTTTAAATTCTCCTTGTATTTGTACAAATTCAATATCAGGATAAGCTCTATCCAAAACATCTAAATCTTTTAAGAAAGAATCATTTACAGAAGAAGTTTCTTTTATAAGTGTTACAATTTTTAATTTACGAGTAATTTCATTGGCTTCAACATATTGAATTGCTTTATGTAATTGAGAAACATCATCGCCTTTAGAAAAATATACAAACTGTTGTTTGGTTAAATGATGAGTTTTATGGTAAGAATAAAATTTTCATGTTGAAAAAACACTTTGTCTATTATTTCATTCATGCTAATTATTTCTTTTTAAGTTCATAGAAATCTAGTCTTCTGTCTTTTAAATTTCTAACACTTCCATAAGAATTTAACTCATCCAATAACTTCAAATCAACATCTGCAATTAATACCATTTCTGTATTTGCAGTTGCTTCACTCTTTATTGCATTCGATGGAAAGGCAAAATCGGAAGGTGTAAATACAGCTGCTTGAGAATAGTTTAAATCCATAT
>JAGOUF010000499.1 GCA_018061385.1 Chitinophagaceae bacterium
GGTACAAAATTAATTTCTGTATTTAAGTCTTTAAAAATTGAATACAATCTTTCCAACTGTTTTGCTTGTTCGGCAAAAATGTAAATGGTATAATTATTTTCTTCGTGGGCTTTTAAATCTTTAATCAACAAATCAAATTGTCGATTAAATGAAGGTTGCGTTTTGGTATTAAATTCAATTTCAATATTTGCCAAATGGCTTTTATAGCCAAACTCTACAATGGTACGTTGCTGAATTTGTCGTTCAATAGTTGCAGCAGGTACAAAATCTTCTAGCTTAACTTCTTTTAAAATTTTGGTATCATCTTCATCTTCATTTTCTTCTTCTTTTTGCCCTTCGCCTCTCAGCTTTAGCCTTTCTAAAAACATTCCTAAATCTTCTTCTTGTATTTCAACTTTTTCTTTAATTACATCCCAATCTTTTAACCAAACAATGGTGTTTTCTGGCAAGAATTCAAACAAGGTAACTTTATCTCCACTATCAAATTGTGTTTCAACATTTGGTATAATTGAAACTTGCAAAAGTTTGCGTTCACTCAATTGTGTTTCAGGATCAAATATTCTTATACTATCTACTTCGTTGCCAAACAATTCAACCCTGTAAGGTTTTTCATTACCAAAACTATAAATATCTAAAATGCCACCACGTAAAGCAAATTGTCCTGGTTCGTACACAAAATCAGTTCTTTCAAAACCATACATCACAAACAGTTCCATGATACTATCTAGGTTAATGGTATCGTTTGCTTTTATGCTAATAATGTTGCTGCTTAAAGTTTTTGGCAACACTACTTTTTCAAATAAAGCTTCGGGATAAGTAATGATAATTTTACGCCTCACCCCTTGCCCCTCTCCAAAGGAGGAGGGGGTAGCAAGTTTGGTCAGCATTTCTGTTCTCAGCATAATGTGAGATGAATTGAGCAACCTAAAATTCTTTCTGTTTTTAAATGATGCAGGGAAATAAAATAAATCTAATGCTGATGTAAGGTTTTCGATTGTGTTGTGAAAATAAGCAGCTTCCTCACTATCGTTTAATACAACTAAATGATTGAGGCCTTGTGTTTTTTCATGATTGAAAATACTGCTAACAATAAATTCGGCACTACTACCTAATAAATTTTTCAGATAAATTTTGGGGCTTTCTCCTTCTCCTTTAGGGAGGCTTGGGGTGAGGTTGGCAAAAAGAAGCCTGTCCGCCAATTGTAAAAGGAGGGGAGTTTGTTTGTAATTATCTAACAAAGCACTCAGGTTCATAAAGAGCTGCAAATATAGTTGTACAATTAATTATAATTGCAATCGTTTGCGTAAAACAAACCAATTATCGCATAGAGTTAATTGTACTTTAGTACTTTAATTATTGCCATGAAGTTATTATTTTCATTCGTTTTTATCGTTTTTCATTCAATCGTATTTGCTGCAACTTATTACGTTTCTCCAACGGGTACAGATACCAACAATGGCTCATTGGCATTTCCTTTTAAAACAATTACAAAAGCAATCAGTTCTTCTGTTGCAGGAGATATTATTTACTTAAGAGGAGGTGTACATACATATTCAACAAGAATTAATATTTCAAAAAGCGGAAGTTCAACAAATAGATTCAACCTATGGGCTTACCCTGGTGATGCTAGACCTGTTTTAGATTTTTCTGCAATGGCAGTTAATTCAAGTAACAGAGGTATAGATTTAAGTGGTAATTATTGGTATTTTAAAGGATTTGATATTTATAAAGCTGGTGACAATGGAATGCATATTCAGGGCTCTAATAATATTGTTGAGTTTTGTTCTTTTTACGAAAACGGAGATACAGGTTTACAGCTTGATGGAGGTGCAGCTAATAACCAAATAAAAAATTGTGATTCTTATTTTAATGTAGATCCATCACAAGGTAATGCAGACGGGTTTGCTGTAAAACTAGATGTGGGCAGCGGCAACAGTTTTAAAGGTTGTAGGGCTTGGCAAAATAGCGATGATGCTTGGGATGGTCTATTAAGCACAGGTTTTGGAGGAAACCCTTCTACAACTTATGATAGTTGTTGGGCTTTTTTGAATGGGTATTTAAAAAGTGGTGCTGTTGCTACAAATGGAAATGGTAATGGGTTTAAAATGGGTGGTAACAACGAATTACATGATGCCACTTTAACAAGATGTTTATCTGCATTCAATAAGTCAAAAGGCTTTGATCAAAATAATAATAATGGTTCAATGATTTTATACAATTGTACTGGGTATAAAAATGGTGCTGTAGGCGGTAAGCAAAATTTTGGTATGAACAACAATGCTCCTTCTGCTGGTAAAGTAATGATTGTAAAAAATTGTATTTCTTTTCAAAGTGCCAATAGCGATCAATTTAATAGTGCTTGTGTTCGTACCAACAATAGCTGGCAAATAAGTGGATTAACAGTGAGCAATGTCGATTTTCTAAGTGTAGATTCTACAGGTATTAGAAATCCTAGAAATGCTGACGGAAGCCTTCCTGTTTTGAATTTTATGAAACTAAGCAGCAATAGCAGTATGATAGATGCTGGAGTTGATGTGAGTCTTGCATTTAATGGCTCTGCCCCAGATTTAGGAGCTTTTGAAACAGCAGCTGTTGTACC
>JAGOUF010000502.1 GCA_018061385.1 Chitinophagaceae bacterium
AAGCAATATCAGTGAAAAAATAATTCCAAAAACACCCAAAGGATAAGCAATGGCATAAGCCAATGTTACTGTTTGAGTATTGCCACCATTTATATTTAAATCTTTTATGGCAGCTTGTGCAGCTCCTAAACCTGGTGTGTTGGTTACTGCACCACTCATTACACCAGTCATTTCAGCAATATTATTTTTTGTAAAATAGAAAAAAACGAGTGTTACAATAACTCCAAGTGTTACTGCAATTGCTGCTAGAATATTGTTGTTAATAGCATTCTTTTTTAAAGAGGCAAAAAAGCCTGGACCAACTTGTAAACCTATAGAGTATACAAAAAGTATTAACCCAAATTCTTTTAAAAAATGACCAATTTCTTTGTTAATTGAAATGCCAAAATACGAGAATAAAATTCCTACAAATAAAACCCACGTTACGCCCAATGCGATACCAAATATTTTTAGCCTGCCTAACCAAATACCAATTGAAATAACCAAGCCATATATAAGAACTGTTTGTGCAATTGATTGCTCTGTAAACAGTTGTATAAACCAATTCATATAATGTTGTTAAAAAACAAAAACAACTATTACTATATAATTTGTACTAATTCGCTTTAATTAATATAGTAACAGTTGTTTGCATTTGTGGTGAAATTTAAATACAGTCTTTTGAAAAAACATAGCTGCATTTCACATTTATCTTTCTGGTTGAAGTTCCCAATGTTCTGGGCTTCTCCAAAGAGATGATAGCAAAAGCTCTCTAATAAAGAAAAATTCTTTAGGTAGTTTATCGTACATTTTAGAGAACAATTCTTCATGGCCAAACAATTCTTGTTTCCACGGTTCTCTATCAATACTCATAATCTTGTTAAAGTCGTCTCTAGTAAAATTTTCCAAGCCTGTCCAATCTAAATCTTCATATCTAGGCATCCACCCAATTGGAGATTCAACAGATGACGCATTGCCATTGACACGTTGTACAATCCATTTTAAAACCCTCATATTTTCTCCAAAACCTGGCCACAAAAATTTTCCATTTTCATCTTTTCTAAACCAGTTTACACCAAAAATTCTTGGAGCATTGGGCAATGTACGACCAAACTGTAACCAATGATTTACATAATCACCAATATGATAACCCATAAAAGGTAGCATGGCATATGGATCTCTACGAACTTTACCAATTTCACCAAATGCAGCAGCAGTCATTTCGCTGCCCATAGTTGCTGCTGTGTACACACCAAAATTCCAGTTGAAAGATTGATATACCAATGGTATAGTTGTACTTCTTCTTCCACCAAAAATAAATGCTTCTATATGTACACCATTTGGATTGTTCCAGTCTTTATCAATTGCAGGATTTTGATATGCAGGAGCTGTAAATCTTGAGTTTGCATGTGCTGCGGGCAATCCACTTGCAGGGTCATAAGCTTTGCCATGCCAATCCGTTAATCCTTCAGGAATTTCTTTAGTTAAACCTTCCCACCAAACATCTCCATCTTTTGTAATGGCAACATTGGTAAAAATTGTATTGGCTTTAATACTCTCCATTGCATTTGGATTGGTTTTGTAGTTGGTGCCTGGAGCAACTCCAAAATATCCTGCTTCGGGATTGATGGCATAGAGCTTTCCGTCAGTGCCTTTGTGAATCCAAGCAATATCATCGCCTACAGTTGTAACTTTCCAATCTTGTAAACCTTCAGCAGGAATCATCATTGAAAAATTTGTTTTACCACAAGCACTTGGAAAAGCTGCAGCTACATAAGTTTTTTGTTGATTGGGAGATTCAACACCAAGAATTAGCATGTGTTCTGCCAACCAACCTTCTTCTTTACCCATAACAGAAGCAATACGTAAAGCAAAACATTTTTTACCCATTAATGCATTTCCTCCATAGCCACTTCCATACGAAATAATCAATCTTTCTTCTGGAAAATGGGAGATGTATTTTGTAGTTGGATTGTTTGGCCATAAAGTATCTTTTTCGTCACTACCTAAAGGTGCACCAACGGTATGTAAACATTTTACATATCCATCTTTTACTATGTAAGGGTAAATGGCTTCTCCCATTCTTGTCATAATATGCATGTTAACAACAACATATTCTGAATCGGTAAGTTGTACACCATAACGTGCATAAGGAGATCCAACAGGCCCCATACAAAATGGAATTACATACAGTGTTCTTCCACTCATAGAGTCTTTCATCAAACCATTTAAAATAGTTTTCATTTCAACAGGATCCATCCAATTGTTGGTTGGTCCAGCATTTTCTTTAACTCTACTACAAATAAATGTTTTGTCTTCTACACGAGCCACATCACTTGGGTCGCTAAAGCAAGCAAAACTATTGGGTCTTTTTTCTTGATTCAATTTTTTAAATGTGCCTTTATGAACCAACGTTTCACAAAGTGAGTCATATTCTTCTTTAGAGCCATCACACCAATGAATTGCTGTTGCATTACAATAATTAGCAATGGTTTTAACCCACTGTTCTAATTCTACTTTTGCAGGTGTTACTGTTTGAAAAGGAAATTCTTTTTCTTGAAACATGTTAATTGAATTTATAAGTGAATATTCAAAGTGCCTGATAGGAAAAGAGATTTT
>JAGOUF010000501.1 GCA_018061385.1 Chitinophagaceae bacterium
TTTATCAATACTTAAAATAATGATATCAATGTTTTCAGCAACTTTTACATAATCACTAGGGTGATTGAAACGCTTCAACCAGCTTAAATCGCTAATATGAATCATTCCACCAATTCCTGGCTCTAATTCAACAAATACGCCATAAGGAGTAATGTTTTTCACCAATCCTTTGTGTTTACTGCTTTCTGGGAATTTATTTTCAATTGTGCTCCAAGGATCGTTGGTCATTTGCTTAATAGATAGGCTCATTTTACGACTATCCTTATCTAAAGTAACCACCTTAGCTTCATGCTCATCGTTCAATTTAAAGAACTCTTTTGCATTAATTGGCGTGTTTGCCCAAGTAATTTCACTTACGTGAACCAAGCCTTCAACACCAGGCTGAATTTCTAAGAATGCACCGTAATCTTCAATGTTTACAACTTTACCTTTAACAATGGTACCTTCAGCTAAGCCTTCTGGTAACACATCCCAAGGGTGTGGAGTTAATTGTTTTAAACCTAAGCTGATACGTTTTTTATCATCATCAAAGTCTAATACAACTACATTAATTTTTTGATCCATTTTCAACACCTCAGAAGGGTGAGAAATACGGCCCCATGAAATATCGGTAATGTATAATAAGCCATCTAAGCCACCTAAATCCATGAAAGCACCAAAGTCAGTAATGTTTTTAACAGTACCTTCTAATACTTGTCCTTTTTCTAGTTTGCTCATTATTTCAGCACGTTGTGCTTCAATATCGCTTTCAATTAATGCTTTGTGAGATACAACGGCATTCTTAATAGTTTCGTTAATCTTCACTACTTTAAATTCCATTGTTTTACCAACAAACTGATCGTAATCAGTAACTGGTTTAACGTCAATTTGAGAACCTGGTAAGAAAGTTTCCATACCAAATACATCAACAATTAAACCACCTTTAGTTTTGCTAGTAACTAAACCAGTAACCACTTCACCAGTTTTATGAACTTCCATAATACGCTCCCAAGCACGGAAAATTCTTGCACTCTTACGGCTTAAATGTAAGTTACCTTGACGGTCTTCTTTTTCGACAACCATTACTTCTACAACGTCTCCAACTTGTACACCTTGTAAATCACGGAATTCGTTTAAAGAAATTAAACCATCACTTTTAAATCCAATGTTAATTACAGCATCGGTTTTAGTTAAACCTACGATGTCGCCATTTAAGATTTCACCATCAGCAATTTTTACGAAAGTGTTTTCATACACATGATCGTATTTTTCTTTTTCTTCTTGGCTGTAATGTGCAACGTTTCTTTTGTCTACACTCCAGTCAAAATCGTCGTGAGCAGTAACAACTACTTCTTCAACGATTGGTTTTGCTGCAACTACTTCTACAGCAGCTTCTACAACAGTTTCTGTTGCTTCCACAGGCACGTTTGTTGTCGCAGCAGTTTCTGTTGCTTCGGCAGCACCAGAAGCTTCCTGTGCATCTGCGTTTAATTGTTTTACAAAAAAGTTCATAATATAATCCCGATGTTTTTAATTCGGGGCTGCAAAAGTAAGCTTTATTGCTTAAATATGGCACTTTTAAGTCCTTTTTGTTGAAGTGACACTAGTTGATATCGTGAAAGGAAATTTTTGTTGTTTGAATTCTGCTTAAAGAAACAAAAAAAGTAACTATTGAAGCTGCAAAAACAAAAAAAGATGCTACGCATGTGATGCATCAAAAAGTAAATAAAGACGTTAAGAAGAAAGGTTAAAAAAAAGCAGGCTTAAATCCTGCTTTTTTTTATTTTCGTTTTAGCCATTTCAATATTTTATTAAAAGTGAAGTATTGCTTTTATTTCCATTTATATCTTCTAGCAGTAGCATATAACTTCCAGATGCCAATGCTTTTACAAATAAACTATTTGTAGTAGTACCAGCTAATACTGTTTGTTTGTTTACACTAATTATTTTTCCTGTTATATCTAACAGTTTTGTGTATATAGTTGTGGCAGTGGGCACTGTTACAACATAGTTTACTTTATTGTCAATAATTGGATTTGGAAATACAGATTGCAATTGAAGTATGTTAGCACTACCACTATATTTTACTTGTATAGTTTGATGTTTAGTTATTTTTCCATCTTTATCTGTTTGACTAAGGCGATAGTAGTTATTGCCTTTATAAGGCAACACATCTGTATAAGCATAGTTTGTTATTTGGTTACTATTTCCATCGGAATGTGCTGATGCAATATTTGCCAATTGTTTAAAATTTACACCATCGCTACTTTTTTCTATGGTGAAAGATGCATTGTTTGTTTCTGTTGCAGTTTGCCAGTTTAATTCAACAGTTCCTTCTTTTTTATTGCCAATAAATTGTACAATTCTAACAGGCAAGCTTGTTCTGTTAATCCAATTGTCAACATATTTAAACGTTTTTTCTTCTACACAATAAAAGCCTGTTGTGCAACTTGTATAACTACCAAATTTTCCATTGGTTACAAACACTACCCCTTTTTTGCCAAGTGTATCTATATACATATCGCTTATTAATCCATAAGCTTCTCCAGGATGGCCCCACATTACTGTGTTAGCAAAAACTTGATCTGCACCTGCAGTACCTGTTGATACATGTAAACC
>JAGOUF010000500.1 GCA_018061385.1 Chitinophagaceae bacterium
CTGAACCTGCTTTTGCCATAGTGAACAAATATAATAAAGAGGTACAAGGTAATAGGTGTTAGGTGTAAGGTTGGGGAAAATTGGTGAGTAGGTTTGGATAGGAATTTGTAAAAAAACTATTTACACATTTCATACAACTCATTCCAAATTGTTTTTGTATTGGCAGTAAATACTATTGAAATATTTGCTTTGGTAATTATCCAACTACCTTCTTCAATTTCTGCTTCCAACTCGTTGGCATTCCAGCCACAATAACCAATACACAATTTTATTTGCAAATCTTTTAACTCTTGCATTAACACGATGGCATTAGAAAAATCGCCACCCCAATAGACATCTTCTTTTACAAGCTCACAATTTTTAATGGTTGTTGCGTATTGATGTAGCATATAAATATGTTCATGATCCATTGGTCCACCAGTATAAAAGGGGATTGGTTTGCAGTGAGCAAATTCTTGTAATTGGTTTAAATATTTTTCATTGGGTTGATTGATAATTAAACCAATTGCACCATCGGCATTGTGTTCAGTAATTACAAGTACTGTTTTTTCAAAATTGGTATCGTTTAATAGAGGCGTACTAATTATAATATCGCCTTGTTGTAATTTTTTCATGTTGTTTTCTTAAAATAAAATATCAATTATTTTATTTATAAAGCAGTTGGTTTATTTCAATTTTTTATTCACCTACTAAAACAAATCCAGCCCATTTTAATGGATCTTTATATTTTAATTTTAATGCCAATTGGGCTTTTCTAAAAGCATTAAAATAAGTCTCTCCTTTAAAAATATGACTATAAAACAATTGCATTAACTCTGCTGTTTCAGCATCTGGAACTTCCCATAAACTCATCAACAATTTTTTTACACCAGCCATTTTAAATGCACGTTGTAAACCATATACTCCTTCACTTCCTGTGATGTCGCCCAATGCAGTTTGACAAGCACTTAATACCACTAAATCGGTATTTAGTAAATTTAAATTGCTTATTTCTTGAGCAGTAACAATTCCGTCTTCTTTGTTTTTTAAAATTGTGTCTTTGCCCCAGTAATTGTTTGCTCCACTTAAAACTAATCCACTTCTTAAAAGAGGAAAATCATTTATTTTTTTTGTTGAAGTAAAATAAAATCCATGTGTTGCAATATGCAAAATAGTAGGAGCATTTGTTCCACTTGATTTTTTAAAATTATCTTCTGATGCATTGCTATGTAAGTAAGATTGAATTTTCCAGTTAGTATTTTTGGCATTTGTTACAATGGTTTCAACTTCATGTTTTGTGCCAGGTAAATAATTGAATTGAATGTTTTTATTTTCAGTTGCATTTCTATTTTTTGAGGCAGGTTGTACTGTATTGGTAGAAGTTGCATAGAAATTTGCACCACCAAATAAACTTATTTTTTTATGTAGTGTTGATTTTGAAGATGGTTGAAACAATTCGTTGATGCTAATGAATTGATGTAATTGATATTGATTGATTAATTGGTTGTGATTGCTATCTGTTAACGATGCAAAACTAATTTTATGCAATAAGCCAGCTGGTAAATTATAAATGGTATTTTTATTTTGTATAAATGGTAAAATTGGTTTCCAAATTAAATTATACAATGCACTATCTATAGTTAAAGAACCTGTTTTGTCTTTATCAATAGTACTTCTACCACTTCCACCATAATATTTTTTTAGTAACTTTTTTAGCTGAGTTTCTTCAAACACAGTGATAAATGTTGCAAGGCTATCGTTGGGTTTTATAATGTACGCAGCATACAATGTTGAATCAGTATCGTGTTCGGGAGAAGTGTATTTAAATGATACCCAATGAACAACCACTTCATTGTTTTTTAAATGATTTGAAACAGTCTTTACATCAATTCCATTTTGAACAATCATAGATTTTAATGATGGTATTGCTTCAATAATTTTCTTTTCTAAATTTTCTGTTTGTTGTTCAAGGCTATCGATATTGATGTTGTTCAATGCTCTTTTTTCTTCTGTTAATTGCATAGCTACACTATATATTTTTTTTGTGCTTTGCCATTGCATGAACAGTTGTTTAACAGCTGTATCTTTTGTGTTTGTAGCATAATTGTTTAATAGTTGTTTGCCTTGTAACAGCCAGCCTTGTTTAACTGTAGTACTTTTATAAAATGAATTAACAAAAGGCGTTTTAAAATGATACAACATAGATAAGAAAATATCTTGCATATAACTTTCATGCTTTAAATAATTTTCTTTCTCTGTTTCGCTAAAGTTTTGAAGCAATATTAATTCGTTTTTAGTTTCCGTTTGAATGGTTGTATCAATTATAGAATTCCATTTTTGTATTTGGTTACTTGTATAATAAAGAGAAGCTAAATGGTTTAATGTTGCTGCATATTCAGGATGTAAAATGCCCAATACTTTTTTGTTGATAGTCAATGCTTCTTTGTATAAATTTTCTGCACTTTTAAATTTTTTCTGCACTTCATATAAGCTTGCTAGGTTGTTTAAACTAATAGCATAATCAGTATGCAATTCTCCTAAAGTATTTTTTCTAATTGTCAATGCTTCTTTATATAGGGTTTCTGCTTCACTATATTTTTTAAGTTGCTTGTATAAACT
>JAGOUF010000503.1 GCA_018061385.1 Chitinophagaceae bacterium
TTCTCAAAACCCAGTTTTTCGGCTTCTGCAATGCGTTGCTCAACTCTATTTACAGCCCTAATTTCTCCATTCAAACCAACCTCTCCAGCAAAGCAAATATGTTGTGGTAAAGGCACATCTTCATAGCTTGAAAGTAAGGCACAAATTACTGCTAAATCAATCGATGGATCTTCAACTTTTAAACCACCTGCAATGTTTATAAAAACATCTTTAGTACCAAACATAAACCCTCCACGTTTTTCTAAAACGGCTAACAACAATTGCAACCTTCTTAAATCAAAACCACTTACTGTTCTTTGTGGTGTACCATAAACACTTTGAGTAACCAATGCTTGCACTTCAATTAAAAGTGGTCGCATGCCTTCTAAAGTTGCAGCAATTGCACTACCACTTAATTGTTCATCTCTTTGTGCAATTAGTATTTCACTTGGGTTACTTACAACACGCATTCCTTCGCCTGTCATTTCATAAATTCCTAACTCTGCAGTACTACCAAAACGATTTTTAAGTGTACGTAAAATTCTATAAGCATAATGTCTATCTCCTTCAAATTGCAACACAGTATCTACCATGTGTTCCAAGATTTTCGGACCAGCAATTGCTCCATCTTTTGTTATATGACCAATTAAAAAAACAGGTGTGTTGGTTTCTTTTGCATATCGTTGAAACTCGGCTGCAGTTTCTCTAATTTGCGATACACTACCAGCCGATGAATCAATTAAATTACTTTGTAAAGTTTGAATGCTATCTACAATAACCAACTGTGGTTTTAATTTCTTAATCTCCTGAAATATAGTCTGGGTAACAGTTTCAGTTAATAAGTAAAAGTTGTCGTTGTTTTGTTTCAAACGATCGGCTCTCATTTTTATTTGTTGCTCACTCTCTTCACCACTTATGTACAACACCCTTAAATTTTTCATCATTAAGCCATGTTGTAAAAACAAAGTGCTTTTACCAATGCCAGGTTCGCCAGCAATTAAAACAATGCTTCCTGTTACAATTCCACCACCTAAAACTCTGTTCAATTCAGCATCATCTGTTACAATTCTTCTTTCTTCAGTTATATGTACATCTTGCAATGCAATAACTTTATTTGTTTTCTTTTCATTTGTATAATCTTTCCAATTTTCTTTTTCGTTTCCTTTATCAATTACTTCTTCAACAAACGTATTCCACTCGTTACAGCTACTACATTTACCCAACCATTTTGCACTTTCAAAACCACAGTTGCTACAAAAGAAAGATGATTTAATTTTCGCCATGATGTAAAGATAATTTTACAGTTACAAAGAAGAGAGAATTATGCAACCAACTGTAGAATAAAAATTTTGCACCTGTGGCGTCGCACACTTGTACAAAAAATATTCACTCAGCAAAAACCAAAACTCATTTTTAAATAAGTACAAGTTTCTAATTTTTTTGAAGGCTTTTTTGCGTAAAAGTTTTGGGTTTTGTGAAGTTTAAAATTACCCAATCAATTTTTTAAAATACGAAGTTCTAAAAACATAAAAGGGTTAACATTTCTGCTAACCCTCTTACTTACTAACCCATTAAATTCCATTGCTAAATTACAATTTTAGGGCAAATTGCAAAATAAATTTTTGTAAATGTTAAAAACTTTGCAGGTGTTAGCTATACAATAGTTGTGCAACGTATACATGTAAATTTTGGTATAGAAATAAGCCAAAAACCAAAAAAATAATTGATTATCAATTACTTTTTTGGTTTAAAGAGGTATGTTTAAAACTTAATTTCTTCTTCATATTGGTCAAAAAAATGAAATTCAACCAAGCCATAACTTGTATTTGCTATAACTTTTAGCTTTATGCTATGCTTTCGTTTCCATTTTTTAACAATTGAGGTAAACCATCCTTTTGTAATGTGAGAAAATACAATTGGATGAACCGACAAAGTGAGGTTTTTATGAGAATGTGTAACCAAATACATCAATTTCTTTTCAATTTCGTCTTCTAATAACAAGCTACTGCTAATTTTTCCGGTTCCATTACAGCTTGGACAGTTTTCCGTGGTAATAATATTTACCTCTGGTCTCATTCTCTGACGAGTGATTTGCATTAATCCAAACTTAGATATTGGCAAAACAGCATGTTTGGCTCTATCAGTTTTCATAAACTCGTCCATAGCTTCTTGTAGCTTACGCCTATTGTCGGGTAGCTTCATATCTATAAAGTCTACTACAATAATGCCTCCAATGTCTCTTAAACGCAATTGACGAGCAATTTCTTCAGCTGCTTCTAAATTGGTTTGTAGGGCGTTCTCTTCTTGGTTGTTACTAACGCTTTTATAGCCACTATTTACATCAATTACATGCAATGCTTCTGTATGCTCAATAATTAAATATGCACCGCTATTAAGGTTAACAGTTTTACCAAAAGCACTTTTTACTTGCTTGGTTATACCAAATTGATCAAATAAAGGCGTTCCATTGTTTACATAACTAACAATTTCGGCTTTTTCGGGAGCTATTTTTTGAATATAATTTTTAGTATCGGTAAAAATATTTTTATCGTTCACCACAATGTTATTGAAGTCTTCATTCAATAAATCTCTTAAAATACTGGTGGTTTTGGTTTGCT
>JAGOUF010000504.1 GCA_018061385.1 Chitinophagaceae bacterium
AAGAAATGCTATTAAAGATTGGTACAAGAAATGGTACAGTGTTGATTTGAATGCCGATACTGAAATTCTTCCTTTAATAGGAAGTAAAGAAGGTATCATGCATATCTGTATGACTTATTTGAACAATGGCGATGAAGTATTGGTTCCTAATCCTGGTTATCCAACTTATAGAAGTGCAGTAAAATTGGCTGGAGGAAATCCTGTTGAATATTGCTTATCAGAAGCAAATAATTACGAGCCAAATTTTGAAATTTTAAATAAACAAGATTTAAGTAAAGTAAAGTTGATGTTTGTTAACTATCCACAAATGCCAACAGGTACAAACGGAAATGTAGAACTCTTTAAAAAAATTATAGCATTTGGCAAACAACACAATATTTTAATTGTTCATGATAATCCGTATAGTTTCATTTTAAACAATGAGCCATTGAGTTTATTAAGTATTGAAGGTGCAAAAGATGTTGCAGTAGAATTAAACTCATTAAGTAAAAGCCACAATATGGCTGGGTGGAGAATGGGTATGTTGTGTGGTGCAAAAGAAAGAATTGATGAAATAATACGTTTTAAAAGCAATATGGATAGTGGAATGTTTTTACCAGCACAATTGGCTGCTGCAAAAGCGTTAAGCTTAGAAGAAGAATGGCATAATGAGGTAAATAAAATTTATGCAGCAAGGCGAACAAAAGTTTTTGAATTGTTAGATTTATTGAACTGCACTTATTCAACCAATCAAGTTGGCATGTTTGTTTGGGCAAAAACTCCTTTTTTAAATGGGCATGGAAAGTCTGGTTATGAAGTAAGTGACGAAGTATTGTACAACTCAAATGTATTCATTACTCCAGGAGGAATATTTGGTACACAAGGAGATGGTTTTATAAGAGTAAGCTTGTGTGGAAGTATTGAACGATTTGAAGAAGCAATAAAGAGAATTAAAAATTGACAATTCATAATTTACAATGATGAAAGATAATATTTTGAAAGAAAAAAGTTTTGCTTTTGCACTTAGGATAATTAAGTGTTATCAGTATCTACAAACTGAAAAGCATGAATATATTTTATCAAAACAATTACTAAGATGTGGAACTTCAATTGGAGCCAATATCAGAGAGGCGGAGCAAGCTGAAAGTAGAGTAGACTTTATTCATAAACTATCAATCTCTTTAAAAGAAGCGAATGAATCAGAATATTGGTTGGAGTTATTGCATCAATCAAATTATTTAGAAAAAAAGCTTTTTGATAGCCTCTATTCAGATTGTAAAGAGCTACTAAAATTATTAATTAGCATTATAAAAAAAAGCAAACAAAATAGTGGAAAATAATCTTTCTCAATCGTCAACTGTCAATTCTCAATTAAATATTTGTATCGTTGGTGTAGGTTTAATATCAGGTTCATTTGCTTTAGCATTAAAGCAACATGGTTTTGCTAAGCATATTATTGGTGTAAGCCGTACAAAAGCTAGTGAACAAAAAGCACTAGAATTTGGTCTAATCGATGAAGCATTGCCACTTGAAGAAGCCATTGCAAAAAGCGATTTTATTTATGTTGCAATTCCTGTAGATGCTACAATAACAGTAATGCAACAAATAATGAATTTAGTAACCGATAAACAAATTGTTGTTGATGCAGGTTCTACCAAATTTGCTTTGTGTAAGGCTTTAGAAAATCATCTTAACCGAAAAAGATTTGTAGCAACACACCCCATGTGGGGTACTGAATATAGTGGTCCAGAAGCTGCTGTTGCAAACGCTTTTGTAGGACGAGCATGTGTAATTACAGAAAAAGAAAAAAGCGATAGTCAAGCTGCCGAACTTGTCGAAAAAATTTACACCACATTGGGAATGCACTTGGTGTATATGAATGCACACGAACATGATGTTCATGCAGCTTATGTAAGCCACATTTCACACATTACATCTTTTGCTTTGGCAAATACAGTATTGGAAAAAGAAAAAGAAGAAGATGCCATTTTTGAATTAGCAGCTGGTGGTTTCGAAAGCACAGTTCGTTTGGCAAAAAGTAATCCTAAAATGTGGGCACCCATTTTTATGCAGAATAGAGAAAATGTGTTGGATGTTTTAAACGAACATATATCTCAATTACGCAAATTTAAAAGTGCATTGGAAAAAGAAAACTTAGCATATTTGAATGAGTTAATGGAAAACGCAAATAAGATAAAAAGAATTATTAAATGATTTATAGGGAAGCAGAAATTAAAGACATACCACAAATGCAAGTTGTAAGAAATGCAGTAAAAGAAAATGCACTAAGCAACCCAGCAATAATAAAAGATGAAGATTATGACGAGTTTATGAACAAACGTGGTAATGGTTGGGTTTGTGAAATGGATAATGTAGTAGTTGGTTTTGCTATTGTTGATTTACAAGACAAAAACATTTGGGCATTATTTGTTCATCCAGATTTTGAGAAAAGGGGCATAGGCAAACAGTTACACATAGTAATGATGAATTGGTATTTTACACAAACCAATGAAACAGTTTGGTTAAGTACTGCACCAAATAGCAGAGCAGAAACATTTTATAAAATGAATGGTTGGCAAGTAGTAGGAGTGTATGGAAGGGGAGAAATAAAATT
>JAGOUF010000505.1 GCA_018061385.1 Chitinophagaceae bacterium
GACTTATTGTTTGCCGTTAGAGAGCCTTTTCAAAGTATAAGAACTCAAACCGGTATAACAGCTGGACTTTTAAAAAAGCAACAAACTTTAACCATTGAATCAGTAATGCCAACAAATGGAATAATATTTAGCGATGGAGTTGAGACAGATTTTTTAAAGTTTAATAGCGGAACAATTGCAACTATTGGTCTTGCAAATGAAAAAGCCAAATTGGTAATTTAATCCCCAATAGAAAATTTAAAGGTATTTCTTATTCTCATTTTTTTGAAATACGAGTTGGTATGAGAATGAGGTGAATAACATTAAACTCCTGCTAATATATTTTTTCTGCTTAAAAACTTTGCCCACCGCCAACAATTGCTTATTTTCCCTATCCAAAAACTAAAAGCTATGGTTACATTGGCTTTATACAATTTAAAAGGCGGTGTTGGCAAAACTGCAGCAGCTGTAAATTTTGCTTATTTAGCAGCAGCCAATAATTTAAAAACCCTTGTGTGGGATTTAGATCCTCAAGGCTCTTCTTCTTTTTATTTTCATGTGAAAAATGAAAAAAATGAAAGTAAAAAAGTGTTGAATGGAGAAGAACCTATTCAAAATGCTATTCAAGATAGCAACTTTGAAAACTTATGGGTAATTCCTGCCGATATGAGTGCAAGAAATGCAGACTTAATTTTTGGAGAAAGCAAGCAAAGTAAAAAAAGGTTAAAAACCCTACTCAATGGTTTAAAGGGGTTTGATGTAGTAATTTTAGATTGTCCTCCAGGCATTTCATTGTTGCACGAAAATATTTTTAATGCTGCCGATACTATTTTAATGCCCAATATTCCAACTACATTGTCTATTCGATCTTACGAAACGGTGGTTCAATATTTTAAAGAAAATGAGTTAGATAAAAGTAAAATCAAGTGCTTTTTTAGTATGGTAGATCATAGAAAAACCTTGCATCATGAAACCTTACAAACATTTTACAACAATAGAATTTTCTTTAAAAACTATATTCCTTATTTAAGCGATGTAGAAAAAATGGGCATTCATCAACAACCTTTGTTTGAGTTTGCCAATAGCTGCTATGCAGCACAATGTTATAGAGATTTATGGAAAGAAATTACTAAACATAGTATTCATTAAACCCAAAAAACATGCGTAAAATTTGTTATTTAGTATTGGCAATTTTGTTTCATTGTTCAGTTGTATATAGCCAAGCTGCAACCAAACTTACCGAAGAAGAGCCAGTTGAAATAGATGGAATTCAATATGGCTATAATATTAAAAATGAAGGCACTAAAGAAGCAGGTGGAAAAGAAATGAGCCGATATGAAATAACTTTATATGCTACCAATAAAAGTAGCTGTTTGAAATTATTTTTATTTGAACGAAGAAATGCTTTTAGCAATGTAGCAACTGCTGTAGACGATTTAGCAAAGTTTGATTGTAAAAATGCAACAGGCCAACGGTTAACATCAAAAAGTGGCAGTGTAAAAGCCAAAGCTTTTTATAGTTTAGCCAAAGCCAATATTAAAGATTGTGCCACAGGTAGAGACAAATTAGAAGACATACGTGTACAAGTTGGTTTTGCTTTAAAGCCAGGAGAATCAGTATCAAATAGTATTATTGTAATTGTTCCATTGGGCGAAAAACCTAATTTTCAAGTATCGCCTTATTATAACAGTGCTTCATTTTAAAAAATATACACATGCAAAAATTTACAGATTCTTGGTATAGCCCTTCATTAAATAAAGAAATGCCCATTGTGTCTTATGGCCATTTTGGATTTGCTTTATTGTTGGTACCAACAGCTGCAGCAGATTATTTAGAGTACGAACGTTTTCAAATGATGGAAGCCTTGGCTCCATTAATTAATAGTGGAAAACTAAGGGTATTTAGTATTGATAGTATTAATAAAGAAAGTTGGTTAAACAACGAAATGTTGCCCGAGCATAAAGCCATACGCCACAACCAGTTTAACAATTATGTATTTAACGAAGTAATTCCATACATAAGAAATGCAACAAGTGCCGAAACTTTAATTTATACAAGTGGTGCAAGCTTTGGAGCTTTGCATAGCATGAATTTATTTTTAAAACGCCCCGATATTATTAATGGTTGCATTAGTATGAGTGGTGTATACGATTTGGCTGAATACACCAAAGGTTTTTGGGATGAACAAGTGTATTTTAATTCTCCTTATCATTATGTACCCAACCTAAACGATGAGTGGTATTTAAATAAAATCAAAGCCAGTCACCACATACATATTGCAACAGGAGCAGGCAATTACGAAGACCCCGAAGCCAATAGAAAATTTAGCCAAGTATTGTGGGATAAAGACATTTGGCACGATTTAGATATTTGGGGAACCGACATTCATCATGATTGGCCAACATGGCGTAAAATGTTGCCTTATATTTTAGATACAAAATTTTAAATACCCAGAACCCGAAGCAATTAATTGTTTCGGGTTTTTTAATATTGCAAAAAAGCGTTAATAAACTAAAATGATGAACAAGTTTGCAAATGCTTCTTTAATATTACAATTCTAAACCAAGCAGTATAAAACTATTTTTTACAATATTTTTTTTAGGAGCA
>JAGOUF010000506.1 GCA_018061385.1 Chitinophagaceae bacterium
TTTTGCAAACCATTGGTAATACACCACATGTTCGTATCAATCGCTTGTTTGGAAACAAACACAATGTGTATATTAAATTAGAAAAAACCAACCCTGGTGCAAGTATTAAAGATCGTATTGCATTGGCTATGATTGAAGATGCTGAGACCAAAGGATTGTTGAATAAAAATAGTGTAATTATTGAGCCTACATCTGGCAACACTGGAATTGGCTTGGCATTGGTTGCTGCTGTTAAAGGGTATAAAATTATTTTGGTAATGCCTGAAAGTATGAGTGTTGAACGTAGACGTTTAATGAGCTCGTATGGAGCAGAATTTGTATTAACGCCTCGTGAAAAAGGTATGAAAGGTGCAATTGAAAAAGCAAATGAATTGGCTGCTGAAACACCAAATGCTTGGGTGCCTCAACAATTTGATAATCCTGCAAATACTGCTATACATCGCACTACCACTGCATTAGAAATTATAAACGATTTTCCAAATGGTATTGATTATGTAATAACTGGTGTTGGAACTGGTGGACATATTACGGGTATTGCAGAAGTGTTGAAAGAGAAATTTCCAAATACAAAAGTTTTTGCTGTTGAACCAGAATTAAGTGCTGTATTAAGTGGAGGAGCTCCAGCTCCACATCCATTACAAGGCCTTGGTGCAGGTTTTATTCCATCTATTTTAAACACAAAAATTTTAGATGGGGTAATACAAGTTGGCAGAGATGAATCTTTTTCTTACGCTCAACGTTTAGCAAAAGAAGAGGGTATTTTGGTGGGTATTTCAACTGGTGCATCATTGGCTGCTGTAGCAAAAAAATTGATTGACATCCCAGAAGGTGCAACAGTACTCACTTTTAATTATGATACTGGCGAAAGATATTTTAGTATTGAAGGTTTGTACTAAAATTTTGATTTATAAACTATAGATATTTTAATGTGTACAACTAACAAAAAAATATGAGTACACGAAATGTACATAAATTTAAGAGAGATGAAAAAGTAGTTTATTTAAAAGATGAACCAGAATTGTACAATATATATTTATGTACCGTTATTAAAAAAGGGAATGAAGAAGTAGTGATTTTCTCCCCAGATAAGTTACAATCAGACAGTAAACTAAATACAGATTTTTTACAAAATTCTTTTGCAAATGAGTTAGATGAATTGTCGAAAAATTTACAAATCCTTAGCAATAGCCTCAATGGAAATGTTGAGGATAAGATTAAAAAATTAAATTCAATTACAAGGAATTGGGTTGAACAAGACAGTTCCAATAATGAAAAAAGCTGGAAAAAAGTTGCCACATATTCAATCATTGTATTTGCATCTATGCTTGTGGGGCATTTTATTTTATCGTATTTGCCACTTAAAGAAATTGGTGCTGCTTCTTTAGAATTATATCATGGTTTAGATAGCAAATTTTCATTAATGATATTGGCAGGCTTTGTTGCTCAATTGGTAGATGGAGCTTTGGGAATGGGCTATGGAGTTACTAGTGCAACTATTTTATTAAGTGCAGGCATTAACCCTGCTGCAATTAGTGGTAGCATTCATACAGCAGAAATGTTTGCAAGTGGTGCAAGTGGTTATAGCCATTATAAATTTGGCAACGTAAATAAAAAATTATTTAAAGCATTGTTAATACCAGGCATTTTGGGTGCAGTTTTGGGTGCAATTTTATTGGTGTATTTAGGCGATCAACATGCAAATTATATTCGCCCAATATTGGCAGGTTATACATTGTTCTTAGGCATTAGAATTTTAATTAATGCCTTTAAAAAAAATAAGCAACAAAAAAAGTTTAAACATTATAGTGCTTTAGCTGGTGCTGGTGGTTTTTTGGATTCGTTTGGAGGTGGTGGCTGGGGACCAATTGTTACTACTACTTTAATTACAAAAGGTCGTAGCCCAAAATATGTAATTGGTTCGGTTAGCTTAACTGAGTTTTTTGTTACATTGGCAAGTGCATTTACATTTTTTACTTTATTGGGTGTAAGCCATTGGCAAACAATTTTAGGATTGATAGTTGGAGGGCTGATTGCTGCACCAATAGCAGCAAGGCTTGCTGGAAAACTACCAAGAAAAACGTCCTTTATTTTATTGGGCCTATTGGTTATTTTTTGGAGTATAAAAATATTGATAACCGCTTTTTAGCTTTAAAAAATATACATAAAAAAAGGATAGCCAATGGCTACCCTTTTTTTATGTATTTATATATTTCTATGGAGCAACCAATCTAAAACCATTGCCATGAATATTTACAATTTCAATTTTTTCATCGTCTTTTAAATACTTACGCAATTTGGCAATATATACATCCATGCTTCTTCCATTAAAATAAGTATCACTGCCCCAAATTTTCTTTAAGGCTCTTTCTCTTGGCAATAAATCATTTTTATTTTCTGCCAACATTTTCAACAAATCATTTTCTTTTGGCGATAATGTTTGTGTTTTTCCTTCATGTATTAACTCACGAAGTCTTGGGTTAAAATGGTAAATGCCTAAATCAAATTCTATATTTTCATTAATCTTACTTTCTTCTTCGTTTCTTTTAAGTATTACTTTAATTTTCATTAACAATACTTCACTATC
>JAGOUF010000507.1 GCA_018061385.1 Chitinophagaceae bacterium
GGTATTAATTGCAACAATACCAGCATTTTTAATTACTTGGTTAGTACCATTAAAACCTTACGATGAAAATATTACAGCTAACGAGAGTTAATACTTTTTATATGCAAAAAATTAATTGCACTATTGTAGGTATCCTTTTTTTACACTTAGTAATTAGTGCACAAACTACTACTTACGATAGTAGTTACAAAACAACTTACTACGAACAAAAAGTTAGCTTGTTTAAACTATTGCCCAACACAAAAAATGAAATTATTTTTTTAGGAAATAGCATTACAGATGTTGCTGAATGGGCAGAAGTATGGCAAAACAAACATGTAAAAAACAGAGGCATTAGTAGCGACAATACTTTTGGTGTTTTAGCTCGTTTAGATGAAGTATTGGCTTCTAAACCAGCTAAAATATTTATTATGATTGCTATCAATGATATTGCTAGAAACACACCAGATTCAATAATACTGAGGAACTATCAAAAAATTATTGCTAAAATAAAATCCGAAAGTCCAACAACTAAATTATTTGTGCAAAGTTTACTACCCACCAACAATCAATTTACACAGTTTAAAAATCATCAAAATAAAACTGAACATGTGTTGTTTATCAATTCATCATTAGAAAATATTTGTGCAACAGAAGAAGTTGTGTTTGTGAACTTGTACCCATATTTTTTAAATGAAAATAAACAACTGGATGCACTGTATACCAATGATGGATTGCATTTAAATGGTGCAGGTTATATGCTTTGGAAAAAAATATTAATTGAAAAAAAGCTAATGAAATAGCAGCCAATATTTATGCTTATTACAGGAACTTTTATAGATGAAATTAGCCACGACATACCACATCAAAATTGGGGTGCTAAAGAGTGGGAGCAAGATTTTGCTTACATGAAACATGCAGGCATTGATACTGTTATTTTAATAAGAAGTGGTTATAGAAAATTTATTACCTATCCATCAACTTATTTAATTAACCAAAAAGGTTGTTACGCACCACCCCTAGATTTAGTTGAATTGTTTTTAACCTTAGCCGATCAATTCAATATGAATTTTTATTTTGGTTTATATGATAGTGGCTCCTATTGGGACACAGGAAACATGCAACATGAAATAGATGACAATCGTTTTGTTATTGATGAAGTGTGGGCAAAATATGGCCATCATTCCTCTTTTAAAGGATGGTACTTAAGTATGGAAATTAGTCGTAAAACTAAAGGTGCCATTGAGGCTTTTAATAGCTTAGGAAAACAATGTAAAGAAGTGAGTAATCATTTACCCACTTTCATTTCTCCTTGGATAGATGGCAAAAAAGCAGTGCTTGCAGCATCGGGTACTATTTCAAAAAATGATGCAGTGAGTTTGCAAGAACATGAAACTGAATGGAACGAAATTTTTAGTGGCATTCACAAAAATGTTGATGCTGTTGCTTTTCAAGATGGACATATAGATTACAATGAACTTACAGATTTTTTTACCATCAATAAACAATTGGCCAATAAATATGGTATGCAATGCTGGACAAATGCTGAAAGCTTTGATCGAGATATGCCCATTAAATTTTTTCCTATAAAATTTGAAAAACTCAAATTAAAATTAGACGCTGCAAGAAAAGCAGGATATGACAAAGCCATTACGTTTGAATTTTCTCATTTCATGAGCCCACAATCTTCATACGTGCAAGCCCATCATTTATACAACCGTTATTTAGAATATTCACAACAAATAAATTTTTAATGAACGTAAAAATTGCACTACTGCTTTCATTTATTTTTTTAATGCACGAAAGCAATGCTCAAAAAAACATTTCAGCAATAAGAGGCACTTGGATTACCAATGTTGCTAGCGATGCCTTATTGAGCGAAGACAACATTAAGGCAACAGTAAAACTGTGCAAGCAAAAAGGTTTAAACAATATTTTTGTTGTGGTTTGGAATGGTGGCGTAACCATGTATCCTAGTAAAGTAGTAGAATCTTATATTGGCATTCAACAAGACACTATTTACAAGGGTTTCGACCCCATTGCATGCATTATAAAAGAAGGCCATAAAGTAGGTTTAAAAGTACATGCATGGTTTGAGTTTGGTTTTTCTTATGCTTACAAAGACAGCAATTCTGTTTGGGTACAAAAGTTTCCGCATTGGATTGGAAGAAATGTAAAAAAAGAACCTCTGCAAAAAAATAGTTTTTATTGGTGGAATGCAATGCACCCAGAAGTGCAAAATTTCATCAACAAATTAGTAGTTGAAACAATTACAAAATACAAGTTTGATGGAATACAAGGCGATGATCGTTTACCTGCAATGCCAGCAGAAGGTGGCTACGATGATTACACTTTAGCATTGTATAAAAAGGAAACAGGTTTACAAGCACCTGCAGATTGTAGAGAATCTAAATGGCTTCAATGGAAAGCCAATCAATTAAACAAATTTGGCAAAAACTTATACCAATTGGTAAAGAAAAATAAACCAAGCTGCACAGTTTCATGGTCGCCAAGTATTTATCCTTGGAGTAAAGAACAATATTTACAAGATTGGCCAACCTGGCTAAATGAAGGTTATGCAGATTATATTTTACCACA
>JAGOUF010000048.1 GCA_018061385.1 Chitinophagaceae bacterium
CTAACGGTTCTCAGCTATACGCAGGCAGGGATTTTCACCACTGAACTTCCTACGAAAAACTAAATTTCAAATATAGCACTTTTCTGTCCTACGAAGCACGAACTCCCTGCTTGCGTATAGGTGATGTTATAAGCTGGCCTTCTGTCTGTTAAAGTTGTAAAGTCCTTGTCCACTGTGAGTTTCGGTGTTGTTGTCGAGTTAAGATTGGGTCTGTTTGTGTCGGCTGTGGGTAGCGGTTTTAAAAATTTTATAAGGGAAGGAAATTTTAAAAAATAATTTTTATTTGGGTGGTAAAGGTGTAAGCTCTTTTGCAATTTTTGGTTTGTGCGTTGGCTTGTGCGAATTGCAAATGTGCTTACACCTGTGTGATGGCTATTTTCTTCTGTTTAATTTCTCTTTTGCTGTGTCCACTAAATAATAGATCATAGGTACTAAAAACACAGTCAAAATTAAAGATGATAGAAGTCCGCCAATGATTACCCAAGCAAGTCCGTTTTTCCATTCTGCTGCTGTTCCTGTTGCCATTGCAATAGGAAGCATACCAATTACCATTGAAAGGGTTGTCATTAGAATTGGTCGCATACGACCTTTTCCTGCTATGATTAAGGCTTCTTTAAAATGTTTACCTTCTGCTTTTAATTGATTGGTAAAATCCACAATTAGAATAGCATTTTTTACCACTAAGCCCATTAGCATAATTAAACCCAATAGGGCGAATAAACTCAAATTACTTAAAGATAAATTCAAAGCGAAAAAAGCCCCAATTGCTGCAACTGGTATAGAAAACAAAACTACAAATGGATAAACAAAGCTGTCATATAGTGCTACCATAATCAAGTAAATCAGCAAAAACGAAATGAGCAACACTGAACCTAATGCTCCAAAACTATCATTCTGTCTTTTGATGTCGCTACCCCAAGTCATTTGTATCCCGTTTGGTAGCGGATTTTCTTTTAGATAAGCCACTACATCATCTGCCACAGTTCCTGATGGTCTACCCAATGCGTCAGCGGTAAGTGTAATAGCGGGCTGACGGTCTTTTCGTTCCAATAATGAAGGGGAATTGTCTTGTTCAACTGTTGCAAATTGTGAAACTTCCACTGGCAAACCCATCGGATTAACAATGGAAAGTTGTTGAACATCTTCAAAGTTTTGTCGGCTAAATTCATTCAACCAAATTCTCACTGGATATTCTGTTCCGTTCTCGGTAAGTGTGGCATCATCATTTCCAGTGAACGCTGTTCTTAGGTTCAATCCAACATAAGTCGTTGTTAAACCTAATCGTTGCATTTTATCTTTGTCGGGAATTATTTTGTATTCAGGACTACCTGCTTCAACTGATAAGCGAACATTATCAGCACCTGGAATTTTTTCAATTACCGCTTTTAGTTCATCACCAGTTTTCATCACCAAATCCAAATTACTTCCGCTTAAGGTAATTTCAATGGGTGCAGAACGAGGTATTAAGCCCAATGCTGCCATTGAATAATTGATACTCGGAAATTTTGACTTCAATTCATCCCGAAGATTTTTCATAAATGTTTCGGTCGGCACATTTTTAAGTTCCTTTTTAGATTTTAATTGAATGGTAAATTCTGTTTTGTTTGCAGAACCTACACCCAAACTTCCAATGCCTGTGCTTGGTCCACCAATGTTGCTGAATACCGTTGCTACTTCGGGTTGTTGAATAATGTATGTTTCAATTTTTTGAGCAATCAAGTTATTTTGCTGAATGGAAGTTGATTTGTCAAACTCCAAAGCCATTCTGAACTTTCCTTGGTCGCCTGTTGAGATTAGTTCTTTACCAATAATTCCTTGTTTCATAATGCCTAAAGTCATTACAAAAAGCAATAAAACAATTCCTGTAAAAATTAGTTTATGGCTCAAAACCCATTCTAATTGTCTACCATACCAATTGGTAAATTTTTCTAATTGATTCTCAAACCAAAGTAAGAAACGATTGAAAATATTTGTCGGTTGTAAATCTTCTTTCTTTCCAATTCGTGAAGCCAGCCAAGGTGTAAGAGTAAAACCAACCAATAAACTGGTAAGTGTAGAAGTTACTACAACAACCGAAAACTGCTTGAGCATATCAGCAACAAATACTTGTAAAAAAAGAATTGGTAAAAATACCACTACGTCAACCAGAGTGATTGATAATGCAGCAAAGCCAATTTCCATACGACCATCCATTGCAGCAGTTCGTTTATCTTTTCCTTTGTCTAAATGTTTTTGAATATTTTCTAAAACTACCACGGCATCATCTACCAAAATCCCAATGATTAAAGACATTGCAAGCAAAGTCATTAGGTTAAGTGTGTAACCCAAAAGCCACATCACCGCAAACGCTGTAACCAATGAAGTAGGAATTGCAATTATTACAATCAATGAGTTTCTTAAACTTCTTAGGAATAAAAGCATTACTAATGAAACCAATATAACCGCCAAAATCAAATCAAAAATAACAGAATTAACCGCTGCAATCGTGTTGTCGGTGCTATCGTCTGCTATAATAAATTTTACTCCTGAACTTTCATTTTGTTGTTCAATTGAATGAAATTTTTCCCGAACCGCTTTTGAAACATCTACAGCGTTTGCATCACCTTGTTTTTTCAGCATTAAACCAATGCCGTTTTTACCGTTGTAGCGACTGATGGAAGTCGTTTCTTTTATACCATCAATAACATCTGCAATATCTTTTACATAAACTGGACTTCCTAAAACAGGCATAGCCACTTGAACGTTTTTAATGTCTTTTAATGATGTAAATTTTCCAGTTAAACGAACTGAATTACTTTCTTTCTCAGTTTGCACTTTTCCAGCAGGTAAGTCTAAGCCCGAACGATTGATAGCTTCAACAACCTGAATCATTGAAATTTTATACAATTTCAGTTTGTCTTGATTTATTTTTACTTGTATTTCTCTTTCTTCTCCTCCTAAAATGGTAATTTCTGCAACACCTTTTATTTGTTGAATTTGTGGAAGATAATCGTCTTTCATTTTTTGATAAAACTCGGTGGCAGACAAATTACTTGTAGCACTGATGGACATTATCGGCAAATCATTTGGCGAAACTTTACTCATTACAGGACTTAAAATATCCTGTGGTAAATCTTTACGAATGTTGTCAATATAGCGTTGAGCATCTTGCATTGTTTTATCTAAATCTGTTCCATATTTCAGATTTGCGATGATGATGGAAGCGTTTGGTAACGACTTTGTAACCAAGTAATCTACACCTTCCAAATTGGATAAGGCATCTTCTATTTTTCGTGACACCGATGTTTCTACTTCGTTAGGTTCGGCACCAGGGTAAACAGTTTTAATTACAACTACGGGCTGATTAAAGTCGGGCATTAACTCGTAACTCAAATTTTTATAACCGATAAATCCTAATAAAGTAAATACGCTAAAAAGCACTATTATGAGCGAAGGTCGTTTGATTGAAATTTCTGTAATGTTCATTTTTCGCTGATTTTATTTAACAGTAACATTTGCACCGTCAAAAAGATTTATAAAGCCATTCGTTACAATTACATCACCTGTTTTTAAACCGCTTGACAATACTGATTTGTTCTTTATCTTTTTTGAAATAGTGATATTTTGCAAATGGGCTTTGCCATTTTTTACTATGTAAACTTGTGGTTGATTTTCGGATCCAAGAATAGAAGAGGACGAAATAATAATTCCCTTTTCTTGTATGTCGTTTTTCAAATTCACTTTGCCAAACATTCCTGATTTTATTTTCAAATCGGGTGTGTTATTTACCATAAATTGAACAGGAAAACTATTACCCATATTGGATTTACTGCCTATCATATTAGTTTTTCCAGTTAATAGAATTTCAGAATAAGCATCTACAGTTAGAGAATAGATTTGATTTAATTTGAATTGGCTTAAATCTTTTTCGGGAACATTTATGGTGAATTTTAAAGTTGTAATTTCAGTAATTTGAAGCAATGGAACACCGGGTGCTGCAAATGCACCTTCCTCACTTAACTTTGCGGTAACTACCCCATTAAAAGGGGCTTTGATTATGGTTTTATTTATTTGCTCAAGTAAAGTTGCTTTCTGAACTTTTGCAGATTTTAAACCTAACTCTGCTTTTTCTAACTGAATGCCTTGAATGGCATCTGCTTTAACCAAAATGGAATAACGATTTACATCTGCTTCCAATCCTTCTATTTGCACTTCAATAGTTTGAAGTTGCAATTTTAGCAATGAATTATCTAATTGAATTAAAGTTTGACCTTTTCGAACCACACTTCCAGCTTCAACTAAAAAAGTATTGATTTTCCCTTGTAATTCTGCACTTATTTTTGTTTCCTTATTGGGCTCAAATGTTCCTGAATAAAAATATTCTGCATTCACATTTTCAAATTGTATTGTATCTGCCTGAACATTTACAGCTTCTTCTTTATTGTATCGATACACTTTACTCATCGTAATTTCTTTGTTGTTTTTCAATTTAATTACAACAATGGCAATCAATACCAACGGTATAATGATAAATAGCGCTTTTTTTAGCAGTGATGATTTTGAATTCATTGTTGATGTTATTTATTTGTTGAAATATTCCCAGTTAGTTTTTTAAGTTCTAAATCTGCTTTTAGATAATCAATTACAGCAGATAGATAGGTTTGTTGTGCTTCACGCAAAGCATTGTCCGCAAGTAAAACATCTGTTAAACTTGCTGTTCCTAGTTTTTGCTGGAGAATAGTTTGCTTGTAAATAGTTTTCGCCAGTTCAATTTGTTCCGTTGTTGTTTCTACTGTTTTTTTAGCAACTTCTCTTTGCATTTTTGCATTTTGAACCTGCATATTATTTTGTTCAGAGAGTAAACCGTTTTGAAGTTCATTGTTTTGAAGTTCAATTTTTTTCTGATTTATTTTTCTTTGTGTTACGGTTCCGTTAAATAGTGGATAAGAGAGTTGAATACCTGCAAAACCAATAGGGTAGAATTTTAGAAAATCATTCGGTTGTTTGTCATAACCGAAACCTGTTGTTCCATACATTCCAATAAGATTAAGCGAAGGTAAAAACCTTGATCTGTTTAACATGCTTAATTCACTCGACAATATACGGTTTTGAGTTTTTATAATACGAATATCTAAAGTTGATGAAGGAGTATATTCATTTGTGTTTTGATATTGAATGTTTGGTTCAATTTGTAGATTTTGTTCAATGGAAATACCCATTGCAAATTTTAACGCATTTAAAACTTGCTCGTATTTGCTGCTGATACTTTCTTTTTGGGTTGTTAGTTGTGCAACCTGCAATTTCACCTTGCTTACATCAGTTCCTTTGGCAACCAATTGTTCATTGAGCAATTGCATATTTTTTACCAGTCGAGTGGCATTTATAAGATTGCTGTCAATAAAAGCTAATTGGTGATGCAGTATTTGTGCGTTGTAATACAGATTTGAGATTTCAAAATAGATTTGTTCTTCGGTTTTTTGGGATTGTAATTCGTTCAATTGCGATGCAATTTTTGTCGTTTGAATTGCCCCGTAAACTTGCGGATTATACAATGGCATTGACAATTGTAAGTTTGCATTGATGTTGTGTGGAACACCAAATTGAGCTTCTTTAAATTGCCCCTCTGGAACCGAAGGATTAAAAACAGACATAGGCATCAACTGATATGGCAGATTTGTAAAATATTTATAGTCTGCATTGATAGAAAGCTTTGGAATTAAATTAGCTTTTGCTTCTTTTACTTTTTGATCACCAATGGAAATATTATTTCTACTTATTTGTAGGTTTTTATTCCGAACCTTTGCCGTATCAATACATTGTTGCAAAGTCCAAGTTTGTGCTTGGGCAGTTTGAAATCCTATCGTTAAAAGTAGAATTAAAATGTGTTTGTGAATATTCGCTAACTTCATTGGTCAATTTTTTTTATTTGATGAGTATTAATTGACATTCAATTTTTCCTTCAACCCAATGTTTTACCATTGGTTCAATGTTTACATAATCTCCAGTTTTTAATGTTTCTCTTACACCGTTTTCGTTTTCAAAAATCGCTTCTCCTTTTATGCAAATCAAAAGTGCAGGAGTTTTGGTGATATGTTCTTTTAGTTTTTCGCCTTCCAAAATTTGTATGGCAGTTGCATTTCCTAATTCGCTTTTAAAAAGAGAAGTTGCTGAAACTGGTTTTTCTTGTGTGTGTAATTCTTTTATGTTCATTGGAAGTATTGATTAAATGTTGTGAATGAAGTTTGAATATTTTCAAATTGCTTTGATGCTTCTGTTTCGTCTTTAGCTTCTGAAAGTTCTTTTACCATATCAATGTATGGCAATAGCCACTTGTGTAGTTCATCGTGGGCTTTGCCTTTCATTGTGCAATTAGTAGTAAGTAAATCAATATTGGATTGTAATTTTTCAGATAATGATTTGTAATCTTTTTGCTCAACCTTAATAAATGAATTTATATCAGTTTCCATATTGCGAATATGTATTATCATATTGGAATCAACTTTCCATTTTTCTCCATTATTAAGTTCGATGGCTTCACTTTCTTCATCGTGCAGGTGTTCCTTGTGATTGGCCGATTTCGTTTGTACTTTTGATTTTACATTAGTTGTGTTTCCACAACCGATAAGAATCAAACTGAATGTTAGAAGTGAAATTATTTTTGTTTTCATATTTTCTTTTTTGTAATTGTGAAATAAGCAATACTTGCAAATGCTAGAGTTACAGCAATTCTAAAAATCATTGCACCGATGGTTTTTTCTTCATAAATACCGCCTGAACTTGCGTGAATTTTAAGACCGATAAAAGCTGTTAGTAGAATAAGTGTTGAAATTCCTAAAAGCGATGTAGTCCATTTCTTGCTTTTAATAAACCCATAAGCAGCTAACAGATAAAGAATGCTACTGATGAAATTTGACCAAACCACAAACAGAACATAATTGCCCTCTTTGGCTCTAATGCCAAACAAATCAAATATTACGGAAGTGCTTAGGAATAAAGTAAGCAAGCCAAATCCGGCTAAAATAATTGCAAATAAATATGGAAGTATTTTTTTCATAATCTTTATGGTTCTACAATTATTTTTTGAGTTGCTTTTTCATAAGTGGTTTCAATGGTGATGTAATAAATTCCGCCATTGATAAGGTTTTTAATTCTTTTAGAGTAGGTGTTTTCTCCTGCTTGTAAGTTTTTAAGAACTGTATTTTCAATTAATTTCCCGCTGGCATCGCTAATTGTAAGTTTTACTTCACCTTTATCCCTAAGATTAAATTTCACCATGAAATTGCCATTGTTAGGATTTGGATACACTTGCATTTGCAATGTTCCAATGCTATGAGTGTTCAACTCGTGAATGCCAACCGTTGAATTTTTTATCACAAATACTTTAAATATTTGACTGCTTGCACTGCTTTGCGTGCCAGTATTTGTAAAAAAGATATTAGCTGCTGTGCTGCTTATACCGCCATAGATATAACCAACCAAAGTTGTGTCAGCCGTAAAATTATCTAATTTAAATACTTCGTTGCTATAATGTGGCAATGTATTTATGGGAATAAATTCAGAACCTGCACCGAGTAAAGTAGGCATTGCAATAGGTAATTTATATTCAGCCATTGTGCCACTTGCATCTCTTGTCACTCGTGCTATGGTTTTTACAAATGGAACATTGTTGTCTTGAACCAATATTCCTAAACTATCATAATATTGAGCAATACCACCAAAAAACACCGTGTGCATTTCGTTGTTTGAAGCACTATATATTGGAATATGAGCACAGTGGTAGTGATTGTAATATTGAGAAAAAGCATTGTTTACTGTATGCCCTGTGCTGTCTATATTTACACAATTTAAATAAGGTAAATCAACACCCACTTGAAATACTCCCGAAAATGCAGTTAAACCTTCTTGGCCTGTTGGCATTATTTGCGGAACTACATTATAATCTCTTCTGTGAAGATTTGCAGCATCTACTATTGCAGGTAGATGTGTAACAGAAAGCGTTACACCATTATCGAAGATTGTAAATTTTCTGCTTGCGTTAGTATAGATTTGAACAAATCCAGGTCCATGAGTTGGACCCATTGGGTTATACCTGCCGATAAATTTTTGACCGCCAGTAAGATAGAAAGTGTTATTGATTTTATTGAGATAACCGCCAGTAACAGCAAACATTGTGTCTGTTATCTGCCTAAAATTTGTTGCAAACGATGTTCCATTGATAACTGCATTTATAACATCGGGAACTTTAACTGCACTAAGATTTGGGTAGGTGATATGGTCAGCAGAAGTGTTGCTGTAACCATAGCCGCCTACCAAGTATAAATAATTTCCCTCCTGAAAAAATTCCATATTGGTTGAACTTAATTGTTCTTGCAAACCAATTGGAAGTGATGATAATGGAGCCGTCCATTTTTGTTGTGCAACTGGGTCAACAACTATTAATTGATTGTTGTGTCCCGCCACATCAAATGCAGCAAATGGTTGTCTACGGTGCAAGCCATCTAATCGTCCACCAATAATTAACCACTTACCATTGTGTTGACCCCAAGCATAAGCTTGTAAACCACCCAAGCCACTTATATTCATTGGTTCAATAGCAATATGAAATGGTGCAGTTTGAGCATTGCCTTGTGAGGTGAAAGCAATTAATAGTATTGCTAAAATTTTAATTCTGTTCATCATCTATTTGTTTTTTATTAATGTTAAAACCGATTGTATCATATTGTCACCGTTTCTACTTATGTCAAATTGAAAATTTGCAACTCTCCATTTAAACATTTTCAGTCGGAAAGTTCCCATCACGATATGCATTAATTCATCAGATGTTATAGAATTTGTAAAAACTTTTTTTTGTTGCCCTTCCAAAATTATAGGCATTAAGTGTTTCATTTTTACACCCATTATTTTCAATATAGTTTCGTTTATGCGTTGACTTTCTTCCATAAGTCCATCAGAAAATACCGCCACTACAAAGTGTGGGTTCTTTTTAAAAAATGAAAACTGATTTTGAAACAGCGTTATGAATTTTTCTTCGGGTGATTGATCGCTGGAAATTGCATTAGTATAGCGTTCATCCATACTCTTAGCAAGATATTCGAGCAAGGCAATAATTATTTCTTCCTTGCTTGTAAAGTGCCTGTAAATGGCACTTTCAGAAAACTTCATTTCCTTAGCAAGGTTCTTAATTGTTAAGCCACTTACTCCCGAAGTAGTAAGTATTTTACCTGCTGCTTCTATAATTTCAAGTTGTCTGTCTGAAATTGCTGTTGTCATTTGTTATTTTTTTAAGAATGAAGAATACATCCATACTTGTTTTTCCTGAAAACGGATATAATCGCTCATT
>JAGOUF010000049.1 GCA_018061385.1 Chitinophagaceae bacterium
AGCAGTTTTAAACATTGCCGATTTTGTAGGAAGTACAACACAATTGCTAAAATTTGCTCAGCAAAACGAAGCTCAAGAATTTATTGTAGCTACCGAAACTGGCATTTTGCACCAAATGCAAAAAAGCAGCCCAAATAAAACGTTTATCCCGGCTCCGCCTAATAACTCCTGTGCTTGCAACGATTGTCCACACATGAAGCTGAATACCCTCGAAAAACTGTATTTGTGCATGAAGTATGAGACACCAGAAATTACAATGAATGAAAACTTACGTTTGGCAGCATTAAAACCAATGGAACGTATGATGGATATTAGTAGAAAAGCTGGTTTATTGGGTTAAGTTAAAAACCATATTTCTGCCACAATTCAGGGTTAGGAATTTCCATTTCTACAACTTCTTGTGTAAAAGGATGGGTAAACTTTAAGCTATACGATTGTAAGAAAATACTTCCGTTTGGTGAGCTTCTTTTATAACCATATTTTAAATCGCCTACAATTGGGCAATTTATTGCAGCCAATTGTGCCCTAATTTGATGAAATCTACCAGTAAATAATGTTATTTCTAATAGATGATATTTGTTACTCGATTGAATACACTGATATACTAACACTGCTTTTTTACTATGGGCAACTTCTTTATTAAAAACTTTTGCTTTTTGTTGTTCACTATTTTTTACCAACCAATGTGTAAGTGTTTGTTGTAAAATTTTTGGTTGAGCAGCAACTACAGCTTTGTATTTTTTTTGAATTGAACCAATTACAAACATTTCATTTAGGGCAGTTATAGCTTCAGTTGTTTTGGCAAAAATTAGTAATCCACTTACTCTTTGATCCAATCTATGCACCAAAAACCAATGACCATTTTGAGTTATAATTTCTTCTGAAGCAATTCCTGCAGGTTTATTTACAATTACTAAAAATTCGTCTTCAAACAAAATTGGTATCAATGAAATTTATTTAGAAAATGAAGATAATGTGAAATAATTCTGTGTTAAACATAAATTATACTGCAATCGTTTACGTAAGTTCAAAACCCTACAGATTAACTATGGCATAAATTTGGTAATTGTTAGCCAATACATTTTATATGAAAAAAATAATTCAGCTTTTCACACTATTAATTCTTGCTTTTACGATACAAGCACAAGAAAAAGATTTAGCCTATTACTATAGTGTTGCACCATTTAAAATGCCAGAAGTTAAAGTACCTTTTTTTAAAGATTCTGTTTTTAACATAGTTAATTATGGAGCAGTAAACAATGGACAAATATTAAATACCGAAGCATTTAATAAAGCAATTACAGCATGTAATAAATCAGGTGGTGGAAAAGTAATTGTACCTGCTGGTTTATGGTTAACAGGACCTATAGAAATGAAAAGTAATGTAAACCTTGTTGTACAACATGGTGCTATAATTCAGTTTACAAACGATAGAACACAATACAAAATGTATAAAGGTGTAGCAATATCGCCATTATACGCCAATGAAGCAACCAATATTGCTATTACTGGAGATGGAATTATTGATGGTGCTGGAGATAGTTGGAGGCCATTAAAAAAAGAAAAAGCTACAGAAAAACAATGGAAAGAAATTATTAAAACTGGTGTTGTAAGTAAAGATGGAAAAATTTGGTGGCCAACAAAAGCAGCAATGGATGGAGAAGAATTTGTAAAGCAACTAAAAGCAAAAAATGCAAAACCTGCCGATGATGATTTTTTACCTGCAAGAGATTTTTTAAGACCACATATGGTAGCTTTTAATAAATGCAACAATGTTTTAGTTGAAGGTGTAACCATTAGAAATTCTCCAAAATTTATTTTTTATCCAACACGTTGCACCAATTTAACTTTAAGAAATGCCAATTTTTTTAATGAATGGTGGGCACAAAATGGAGATGCTGTAGATATTAGTGCTTGTAAAAATGTAGTTATTTATAAATGTAAAGTAAGTGCTGGCGATGATGGAATTTGCATGAAAAGCAGTGGTGGAAAAGGTGGAGAAACAGAAGAATCGGCCTTAGAAAATATTTTAATTGCTGGTTGTACTGTATATAAAGGCCATGGTGGTTTTGTAATTGGAAGTAATACAGATGGTGGAATGAAAAATATTTTTGTAACCGATTGTAATTTTATAGGAACCGATATTGGTATTAGAGTAAAAAGCAATGCTGGTAGAGGTGGTTATGTGAGAGATATTTATATATCGAATATTTACATGACCGATATTGTTGATGAAGCAATCAACTTTGATACTTACTACGAAGATGTTACAGTTGGTAAAACAAAAAACGATGTTGTTACAACACTAAGAGATAAAACCCCAGTATTTAAAAACTTTTACATAAGCAATGTGGCATGTTTAAAAGCAAAAACAGCCATTGCTATAACAGGATTACCAGAAATGCCAGTGAGTAAAATTTTCTTTAACAATATTACCATAGTAGCAAACGAAGGATATACCAATATAAATGCAAAAGAAATAGACTTTAAAAATGTAAAAATAATTACACCTACGGAAACCAAAGAGTTGTAAAAACTAAAAAAGGCAATGATTTTTCATTGCCTTTTTTTATATAATTAGTTTGTTAAAATACTATTCTGCAATTTCCCAAACCTCACGACCCTTTAATAATTTATCTAAATTGCCTTTTCCTTTGGTGGCCAAGGCTTCATCAATTTGCATTGCCATTACATCTTCGTAACAAGCTCTTTCGGTTTGATAAAATACACCAAATGGTCTAGGAAAATGTCCTTCAACTCTAGGATCATCAAACATTCTAATTAAAATTTGAGCTTTGAAAAAATCCTTTTCATCGTGTATCCACAAATCATCGGTACTAGCACCTTCTTCTAGTTCAACAATTACAGGTTTTAGTCCATCTAACTTAATACCCTTATTGGCAGTTGCACCAAAAATTAATGGTTTGCCTTGTTCTAAAAACAATACATTATCGGCTTTACTACTTTTTTCTGTAAACACTTCAAAAGCACCATCATTAAAAATATTACAGTTCTGATAAATCTCTACAAAAGATGCACCTTTATGTTGATGGCTACGAGTTAAAATATATTGTAAATGTTTAGGATCTCTATCCATGCTACGAGCAATAAAAGTTGCATCGGCACCCATTGCTAAAGCTGCAGGATTAAAAGGATGATCAATACTACCAACGGGAGTACTTTTTGTAACTTTATTGGTTTCTGATGTTGGCGAATATTGCCCCTTTGTTAAACCATAAATTTGGTTATTAAACACCAAAAAATTCACATCAAAATTTCTACGTAACATATGAATGGTGTGGTTTCCACCAATACTCATACTATCTCCATCACCACTCACAATCCAAACACTTAACTCTGGTCTACTTGCTTTTAAACCACTTGCAACGGCTGTTGCACGTCCATGAATAGAGTGCATACCATACGTGTTCATATAATATGGAAAACGAGAAGAACAACCAATACCACTTATAATTACAATATTTTCTTTAGGAACGCCAATACCCGGCATAACTTTTTGAACTTGGGCCAAAATAGAATAATCGCCACATCCTGGGCACCAACGAACCTCTTGATCGGTGGCAAAATCTTTAGCTGTAAGAACTGGAGCTGCTGCTGTTGTACTCATGACAAACAATTTAGTACGTAAATGTAAAGATGTAAAATTTAACTTTAAGAAATGAATGCGAAAACGTTACCAAAAAGGTAAATAAATACATTCAAGAACTATCCTTTAACCAATTCTTCCCAATATTCAGCTGCCCTGCGTGTATGAGGAATAACAATTGTACCACCTACAATATTGGCAACAGCAAAAATTTCGTACATCTGTTCTGTTGTAACGCCCAATTCAAATGATTTGCCTAAATGATATTTTATACAATCATCGCAACGCAATACCATGCTTGCCACCAAACCCAACATTTCTTTGGTTTTTTTATCAATTGCACCTTCATCGTAAGTGTTGGTATCTAAATTCCATAAACGTTTCATTACAAGGTTATTCTTACTTAAAATAACCTCATTCATTTTTTCTCTATAATCATTAAACTCTTGTACTAAGTTGCTCATATTTTTTGTTTTTGTAAAGGTAATAGTTGAAGGGAAATATTTGAAAACAGCGTTAAAGGGTTACACATCAGAATAAAAAAAGTTGAATTGGTTGTTTATAATTTTTTGTAGAAGTGTACAATCAGTATTAATCTATTCAGTTCTAATTATTTCTCAGCAAAGCCCTTCTTCAAAACATTTTCCCACATCTGCAATCAATGTTTTATTTTCGCCGCCATAAAACAAAAAAAATTAGTATGTCTTTAGTAGTTGTTGGTTCTATGGCTTTTGATGCTATTGAAACTCCTTTTGGAAAAAGCGATAAAATTATTGGTGGTGCAGGTACATACATTGCTTGGTGTGCTAGCAATTTTACACCAGTAAAACAAATTAGTGTAGTGGGTGGAGATTTTCCACAAGCAGAATTAGACGCTTTAACTGCTAGAAATGTAAACCTAGAAGGGGTACAAATTAAAAAAGACGAAAAAACATTTTTTTGGAGTGGTCGTTACCACATGGATATGAATAGCAGAGATACTTTAGTTACCGAACTAAATGTATTGGCGGATTTTAAACCTGTTGTTCCTGAAAGCTACCAAGATTGTGAGTTTTTAATGTTGGGCAATTTGGCACCCGCAGTTCAATTAAGTGTAATTGAACAATTGAAAAATAAACCTAAATTGGTGGTATTGGATACCATGAATTTTTGGATGGATATTGCCATGGCCGATTTAGAAAAAGTATTGGCCAAAGTTGATGTATTGATGGTGAACGATAGTGAAGCCAGACAATTGAGTGGCGATTATAGCTTAGTGAGAGCCGCCAAAAGTATTATGGCTATGGGGCCTAAATATTTAATTATTAAAAAGGGTGAACATGGTGCATTGTTGTTTCATGAAGAAAAAGTATTTTTTGCTCCAGCATTGCCATTAGAAGAAGTGTTTGATCCAACCGGTGCTGGCGATACTTTTGCAGGTGGATTTATTGGCCATATTGCCAAAACAAAAGACAT
Organism: Chitinophagaceae bacterium; assembly: GCA_018061385.1. Taxonomy (GTDB): domain Bacteria; phylum Bacteroidota; class Bacteroidia; order Chitinophagales; family Chitinophagaceae; genus UBA1930. The sequence continues at coordinate 5,063 of JAGOUF010000049.1, forward strand.
TAGTTTCGACAATATGAAAACTGCTATTATTGTGGGAAGTGCAATGGCTAGTTATTGCTGCGAAAAATTTGGTACAACTCGTTTAACTGAATTAACCAAAGCAGATATTGATACTAGATTGAACGAATTTGTACAATTGGCAAGTTTTGATATTAACTTGGTATAAGTTCAACGAAAAAAATCTATAAAAAAACGCCACCTGCAATATTGCAAGTGGCGTTTTTGTTTTTTATAAACAGAAGAATAAATCTGTACGAAAATCTATTTTAAAACCTCAGTTAATTTATCGTTTAAGGCTTCGTCTCTTAAATTAGAAGCAATGATTTTACCTGATGGATCTATTAATACATTAAAAGGAATTCCATCGAATTTATATAAACTCACCAATGTACTTTCCCACTGCATTAAATCACTAACATGAGTCCAAGTTAATTTATCAGCAGTAATTGCATCGGTCCAACTTTTTTTATCCTTATCTAACGATACACCTAAAATTGTAAAGTTTTTATCTTTAAACTTATTGTAAGCTGCAACAACATTGGGGTTTTCTTGTCTGCAAGGTTTGCACCAACTTGCCCAAAAATCTACCAATACATATTTACCTCTAAAACTACTAAGTTTCACTGTGTCTTTATTGGGCGTTGGTAAAGTAATTTCTGGAGCTTGAGTATTTAATAAAGGGTATTGTTGACCAACCAATAATTTTTTAAACTTTTGCATGCCTTCATAATCTTTAAACTTAGATGCAGCATTTAAAGCCAAGCTTCTCAACTCATCTACTTCCATGCTTCTTGTAGCCAATCCTAGTGCATGTAAACAAGCTGCTGGGCTTTCGGTTTTTTCAATAAATGTGGTTAGAATATTGTTCAATTTACCCATTTCGTTTTTGCGTTGTAGCTTATGAAATGTCATAATACTATCGTTGCTTTTTAGTTCTTGCAACGAATCCAATGTTGTAAATGCTTTCTTTACTTTTTCAAATTGATCTTGATAATTTCCAAACAATTCGTGTAAAGAAGTAGAAGCTTTTGAGCCCTCGGTTTCATATTCTTTGTATTTGTTTACATCCATTTTTACACGAATACTTTTGGTATCGTTTACCAATAGTATTTGTGGTCCTTGTTGTATGGTTAAAGCATACAATCCTTCGATTTTTGCCAAGCCTCTCAATTCAAATTTTCCATTTTTTATTGTTGTAGAATCTATTACAACAGGGCGTTCTCCTGCAAAAGGTATTTCTTCTAAATAAATTTTATCTGTTGGCGAATTAGCAATATTACCACTCACCGTAAAAGCACCATGCTCTTTAGGTTGGCAACTAATTATTGATATTGTTGCAAGAAGAATAACTGAAACTTTTTTCATTATAATTATATCGTTTTTTTGATTTGTATTGTGTAAGAATAACTATTGCAATTTTGATTGTAATAGTTCTGTTACTTTTTTAGGATCGGCTTTGCCCTTACTTATCTTTTTTACTTCGCCAACAAATAATCCAATTAATCCCTTTTTGCCTTTTTTGTATTCAGCTACTTTATCTGGCATATTGGTAATTACTTCGTTTACCCAATTTTCTAATTCGTTTCCATCGCTTATTTGTAACAAATTCAAGGCTTCTGCTATTTCTAAAGGATGTTTATTTTCCGTAAATAACATAGGTAAAATTTTAGCCGATGCAACCGAAAAATTTACTTTACCTGTATCTACAATTTCTATTAATTGAGCAAGTGTTTGTGGTTGTAGTGTACTATTGTGAAAACCACTATTTGTTTCGTTTAAATATTGACGAATTGGGCCAGTAATCCAGTTTACAATGGCTTTGTAGTTTTTATAAATGGCGGCTGTACTTAAAAAATAATTGGCTGTTGCTATATCATCGCAAAGCTGATTGGCATCGTAATTACTTAATTCGTACACATCAATAAACTGTTGTTTTAATTGATGTGGTAAAGCAGGTAATTGTTGTTGAATATTATTAATGAAATCATCGGTTAAATGAAAAGGAGCTAAATCTGGATCAGCAAAATACCTGTAATCATTAGCATCTTCTTTATCTCTTATGGCAAAAGTTGTATCGTTGGTAGCATCAAAACTTCTAGTTTGTTGAATCACTTTTTCACCACTTTCTACAATTTGTATTAATCGTTCAACTTCAAATTCAATAGCTTTTTTTACATTGCGAATAGAGTTTAAGTTTTTTACTTCTACCCTTGTGCCTAATGTAGTTGCACCTTTTAAACGAATAGAAATATTTGCATCGCAACGCAAACTTCCTTCTTCCATATTGCCATCGCAAACGCCAATCCATTGCACCAATCTTCTAACTTCAGTAACATACTGATAAGCTTCTTCACTGCTGTGTAAACAAGGTTCTGTAACAATTTCAACCAATGGAGTGCCGGCTCTATTTAAATCTATACAACTATAATTTTCTTCTAAATCGTGTATGCTTTTACCAGCATCTTCTTCAATATGAATTCTATTGAGTTGAACATTTTTTTCGCCAGTACTTGTAGTTATTGTAACATACCCACCTTTACAAATTGGAGTTGTATGTTGAGATATTTGATAACCCTTGGGCAAATCGGCATAGAAATAATTTTTTCTAGCAAAATAATTGTTTTGCTCTATGGTACAATTGCATGCTAAACCCAATTTTATGGCTAATTCAACAGCTTTTTTATTTGTTTTGGGCAATGTGCCAGGATGTGCCAACACAATAGGACTAACATGTGTATTTGGGGCAGCACCAAAAGCAATACTATCGCCACTAAACAATTTACTGTTGGTTAGCAACTGTGCATGAATTTCTAAACCAATAACTGTTTCGTATTTTTCGGGAGTCATAAATTGCGGTAAAGATAATAGTTAACCACTGTAAAGCTTTTGGTGGCTAGTGGGTATTTGATTTGTTTTAACAAGTTGTATAATGCTTCTGTTGTTATATCTTGCTTTTTACAATATTTTAAATAAAAAAAACGGGGCTTTTGCCCCGTTTTTCTAAAAATAAAAATTGAATATTGTATAAAAATTTCTTCCCTGTCGTTTAATGTTGCTCCAATCTAAATGTTCTTTATAGGCTTTGTCAAAAATATTTTCAACACCAACGTTTATTGAAAAATTATTTTGTTGAATAGTACCCGAATAACCAAATCTTACATTAGCAATTACATAACCATTGGTTGTATTTTCTTTTGCTGAAAAATTTACACGATTTTGAGGGTTTGCCATTTCTGTTTCTGCCAACAAATTCCATCTTTTAATTTCTTTTCTAATAGAAGTAATATTTTTTAAAGGAGCAATTAATGGCAAAGGTGTTTTGTTATTATCTGCTCCATAATTGTATTTGAAGGTGGATACAATTTGAACCGTTTTCGCTGGTTTATAAATAATACCAAGCTCTGCACCAGAAAGTATAGCATACGAAATGTTTTGAAATTGTTTAACACCGCTTGCTCCAATTGTCATGGTGCTAAGTGTTGGTTGATACATACCCAAAATATATTGATTGATTTTTGAAGCATAAGCAACCAAAGAAATTTGCAAACCGGGTTTTGTATAATTTAATTTTACATCTACTTTATAAGCAGTTTCTGGGTTTAAAGTAGTGCTACCAATATAATCGTAATTATCAAAAGCATTGAATAAGTAAAAACCATACAACTCACTCGATGTTGGAATTCTTTCTACATAACCAAGGTTTGCGGAGGCACTAAATTTTTTACTAAAACGATGCTCAAATTCTACAGAAAAATTCTTTAGCGTATTGTTAATAGCTGCTGTAGATTCTTGTAAAACAGACAATTGATTTTTTGCTTCTTCTGTTGTTAAAGAATTGATGAATTGATCGATTCTTGTACTTATTGTAATCGTGTTCAAAGTATCTAAACGATTTTTATATGTTGCAGCTATACCGGTTTGAATGTTTCTGTTGTTAGGCCATGTTAACATATACATGGGCGATTGACCAGTTTGATACATTGTCATAGATGCACTTAAATCGGTAGACGAAAAATCGACCCTAAACTGCAAATTGCTTTTTGAATTTATTGAATAGCTGCTGTTTACAAATGCTCCCCATGTTTTGCTATAGCCTGGCATATCCATATGCATAGCAACATTTTCTCTATGTGTATCATCCATTGCATGATATATGCGATTTGCATAAATTTTATATTCTGTATTTTTCCATTTGCTATTGGGATTGTTTTTTAATAAGCTAATTGAAAAAATTC
>JAGOUF010000508.1 GCA_018061385.1 Chitinophagaceae bacterium
GCTCCAGGTGCTGCAGGTGCTGCTTTAGTTGAAGCAATTGTACGTGATGAGAAAAAATTATTTACTTGTTGCGTTGCTCTAGATGGTGAATATGGTCAATCTGATATTTGTTTAGGTGTACCAGTTGTAATTGGTAAAAATGGATGGGAGAAAATTGTAGATTTTAAATTGAATGCCGATGATCAAGCTGCCTTTAACAAAAGTGCAGATGCAGTAAGAAGTATGAACGAAGTTTTGAAAACATTATAATTGTTTATCAATAAATAGTTAAAGCCTCAATGAAATTACATTGGGGCTTTTTTATGCAACAATTCTTTCAGTATTGTTTCTTACAACAAAAAGCATAAACAACTTACCCATAAATTCAACAATAAAATAGTTATTTTTACAGCCTAAATTTTGCCTGTCCTGCAAACAGGTTCATTTATTACTGAAACATTGGTTAAAAAATACATTGTATAATTTACGAATGTCTAAAATTTTATTATGCCCGTATTACACAACAAAATCAGCAGTGAAGAGCTGAAACAGAAAATGTTGGCTGAAATTGAGCCAAGGACTACCATCAGTTTTTACCATTATTTTCCTATTCAAAATCCTCAGGAATTTAGAGATTTTTTGTACAAAAATTTAGACATACTAAAAGTTTTTGGTAGAATTTATGTAGCTAAAGAAGGCATTAATGCACAAATAAGTGTGCCTACAAATAACTTTGAAAGCTTCAAATCATTTTTATACTCTATTGAACTATTAAATGGTTTGCGTTTAAATATCGCTGTTGATGATGATGGAAAAAGTTTTTGGGTATTGAAAATTAAAGTGAGAGAAAAAGTAGTGGCCGACGGAATTAATGATCCCAATTTTAGCATGGAAAATAAAGGTCGTTACGTTAATGCTCAACAAATGAATGAGTTGTTAAAAGATGACGCAACTGTTGTAATTGATATGCGTAATCATTATGAATTTGAAGTGGGGCATTTTGAGAAAGCCATTGAAATTCCTAGCGATACTTTTAGAGAGCAATTGCCAATGGCTGTAGATATGATGAAAGGCAATGAAGAAAAGAACATAATAATGTATTGCACTGGTGGTATACGTTGTGAAAAAGCTAGTGCATACATGTTACACCAAGGGTTTAAGAATGTATTTCATTTAGAAGGCGGCATTATTAATTATGCTCAACAAATAAAACAAAATGGATTAGATAGTAAATTTATTGGTAAAAATTTTGTGTTTGATAATAGATTGGGCGAAAGAATTACTGAAGATATAATTTCTAAATGTCATCAATGTGATAAGCCATGCGATGCACATACCAATTGCAAAAACGATGGCTGTCATTTATTGTTCATTCAATGTGAAACCTGTGCAAAACAAATGGATGGTTGTTGCACCAAGGAATGTAAAGAAACCCTTCATATGCCAATAGAAAGACAAAAAGAATTGAGAAAAGGAATTGAAAACGGCAATAAGGTTTTTAATAAAAGTAAATCTAGATTAAGACCAAGATTAGATGAAATAAACAAGCTTAAAGATTAATATTGCAATTGATTTATTAAAACTTGAAAAAATTTTTTACCTTTTTTTTGCTTATCATCATGCTAGTTTATACTGGCGGAAGTTTTATTGTATATAAATACAAAGAATCAGTACTAAAACAAGAGATGAAAGTTTTTATTCAGAAAAATCCAAATCACCAGTTTGCAAGTCACTTTAATTTTGATGCAAAAGAATTAGAGATCGGAATAAAGAATTTTAGTTGGGAAGATGATGGAAAAGAGTTTAAGTACAATGGTTTAATGTATGATGTAATTTCTGCTACAAGGTGTAATGATACGATTCATATTCTAGCACTAAAAGATCATAATGAAAATTCTCTGAACCATATATATACCAGCTTTCTAAAAAAGCAAACCAATAACAACACCTCTAAACGGCCTCTTTTAAAGTTTTTTCCAAGCTTGTATATTCAACCTGCAAACAATAAATTATCCTTAATTAAAAGAGAACAAATTGTACATACTGATTATTATAAAACTCAATATTCAGTGGGTGTTTATTCAATTGATGTGCCTCCTCCAAAAGTTTAATAGTACATACTACAAATTAATTAACTCCAATTAAATTGGAGTAGCATTCTTATTATCTAATTAAACTTATTTAAATGAAAATATTTTCATACATAACTGTATGCTTACTATTTGTAACGCCTTTGTTTGCTCAAACAACTTTAAAAGGAACTGTTACAGATGTAGCAACAAAGACGGTATTAGTTGGGGCATCAATTTCTGTTGAGGGAAAAATTATAGCAACAACCAATAATAGTGGTAGTTTTTCTATTAACTGTTCAACCGTTAAAAACATCACTGTATCGTTTGTTGGTTACAATTCAACCAATCTTAAAATTAAAAATTGTAACGATGTATTAAATATTGCATTAACTGCATCTAACAATACGTTAAGTGATGTTGAAATTACAGCAACATCCAACCAAAATAAATCAATTTTATATCAACCCATTTCAATTACTAAACTTGGAGAAACTGAATTAAAACGAGGC
>JAGOUF010000050.1 GCA_018061385.1 Chitinophagaceae bacterium
TAAGGCATAGATGCAATATTGTTAAAAAAGGAAAGGTTTGTGGGGACACAAAACAGGGCATAGAACACGAACCAAAGCATAAAATATTAAGCCCTAAACCTTATAGGGTTAGAAAAAAAAGTCCGTTGCAATTAATTGCAACGGACTTTTACATTTTCTATCAAAGAAATTAGCTTAAATTTTTTATGCTTTTATTGGTGCTGGTTTTAAAACACCCATCCAAACTTTTTTACCTTGTAATGCTTTTACTAAAAACATTACGCCTACAAGTATAAAGAAAAATGGACCTGCAAAACCTAAAATTGCTACGAATTTAGTACCGTAAAAACGAGACATTGGTCGTCTTAAACGTTCACTTAAAATATACATGCTTGGTACCATTACTAAGGTTAAGAAAAATGCGAAAATTAAACCAAAAATAATTGTCCAGCTAAGTGGTCCCCAAAACACAACACTATCTCCACCAAAGAAAATATGGGGATTTAAAGTTTTAAACAACGATACAAAATCTATATTAAATCCAACTGCTAAAGGCAATAAGCCCAACATGGTAGCTAAAGCTGTAAGCAATACTGGTATAATACGAATTTTACCAGCTTCAATTGCAGCCTCTCTTGTTTTATATCCACGGCTTCTTAACTCATCGGTAAATTCAATTAATAAAATTCCGTTTTTAATTACAATTCCTGCTAAACCAACAACACCAACGCCTAACATAATACTAGCTATTGTCATACCTGTTGCAGCATAACCAATAAATACACCAATTATACTAAAGAAGATTTCGGTTAATACAATAAATGGTTTACTAATGCCATTAAATTGTAATACAAGAATTAGGAAAATTAATAACAATGCTGTAACCAAAGCAGTAACTAAGAAAACGCCTGTTTCTTTTTCTTGCTCACCTTGCCCTGTTTGTTTAATGGTTACATCTTGTGGTATTTTATTCTTGCTTTTGAAATCTTCAATTTTTTTAGTTAACTCTTTATTTACTGGACCAGCCAATGAAGGATCAGTAACATTGGATTGAATTTGAATTGTACGTTTTACATTTTTCCGTTTTACCGAACCCAATGTATTGGTATAATCTATTGATGCAACTGCATTTAATGGTATTTGCTTAATAGAGTTGTTGCTAAAATCTCTAAACGTAATACGCATATTCATTAAATCGGCAATGTTGTTTCTATACAAATCGGCATATCGAATTTGAATTTTGTATTCATCTTCTCCATCTTTTAATTTGCTGGCTTCTTTACCAAAAACAGCATTTCTAATTTCCATACCCACTTGTGCAGTACTCAAACCTTCTAGTAACGCTTTTTCTCTATCTACTACAATTGATATTTCTGGATTCTGTAAATCAATATCCATTTTCATTTCTTCAACTCCAAAAATTCTATTGGTATCTAAATAATTTTGAAGGTTGTAAGCAACTTTTGAAATTTCATCAAAATCGTCGCCTGCAATTTCAATATTTACTGGAGGATCTGTTGGTGGTCCACCAGCTTCTTGTTCAACTTGAATACTTGCACCAGGAATGCCATTCATTTGCTTTCGTATTTCGTTCATAAAAAACATAGTGCTTTTGCCATGTCTTTTTTCATACTCTAAAAAGCTTACTTGAATTCTTCCCAAATTGCTTTGTGTACTTCTATTGTTATCTCTAGGATTGTTGGCACTTACAGCCACATTGGTAATGATACTTTCTACAATACCATGTTCTTTAGTTGGTAGTTCATTGGCCAAAACTTTTTGAACTCTTTTTTCTAAAATTGATGTAACCGAATCGGTAACTTCTGTTTTTGTACCAATTGGCATTTTTACATATACATATACAAAGTTGGGATCGCCACTTGGGAAGAAAGTACTTTTATTGCCTCTGGCAATTAACAACATTAATGATATTGGAAATAAGATAAATAAACCTACCAATGCAATTGCAGGACGCTTGCCTTGTAAAATCCATTCAAGTAATTTTTCGTACTTATTCATTAAGTTAGGTAGGGCTCTTTCTTGGAAGAAATGAATAATATCTCTTAACACAAATCTTTCTAAAATAGCCAATAATGGGAATAGAATTAATAAATTACCCATACCATGCCAACCTGCAATATTGAGAATAATTCCACATGAAATAAACAGCCAAAACCAACTTGCTTTAAAAATATCTCTACGTGGTTTTTCAAACTCTCTGCCTTCTGGCTTCATGAAACTTACAGCAAAAACTGGGTTAATAATAAAGGCAACAATTAACGATGCAGTTAAAGTTAAGATTAACATTGTAGGCAGGTAAATCATAAACTTACCAATTAAGCCTTTCCATAACAATAAGGGGAAGAAAGGTGCCAATGTTGTAAGTGTACCAGCCAAAACAGGAATAAATATTTCGCCTGCTGCTTCTTTTGCTGCACGTTCAATTTTTACTTTGCCATTGTTGTAAATACGATGGGTATTTTCAATCACCACTATTGCGTCATCCACAATAATTCCCAATCCAAATAGTAGAGCAAAGAGTACAATAAAATTTAAAGTAACATGCGAACCAACAATAAAATCGGCGACGGGTAAAAATAAAAATGCTACAAATACAGAGAGTGGAACACTTAGTGCCACAAAGAATGCATTGTTTACACCCATAAAAAACATTAATACCAATAACACTAAAATAAAACCAATAATAATGGTATTAATTAACTCGTTAAATGAGGTTGCAGTTTTTTTACTTTGATCTCCAGTAAAAACAATTTTTAATTTATCTGATGGAGGAATTTCGCCTTTGGCTTGCATTTCTGCAACCAGGGCTTTTATTTTTGTAGCAGCATCAATTAAGTTTTCGCCACTACGCTTTACAATGTTTAGAGTAACCACATTTTGCCCATCTAATCGAGCATAACTTTCTGTTTCTTTAACTGTATCTATTACTTGTGCAACATCTCTTAAATAAACAGGGCCACCTTGTAAATTTTTCACCACAATATTTCTCATATCGTAGGTGCTAGCAAATTGTCCTTTAACACGTATGCTACGTTTCATTTCTCCAACAGTAATCAACCCACCACTAATATCTCTGTTTTCAAAATTGATGGCGTTGCTAATATCGTTGAAGCTCAATTTAGCAGCTTGCATTTTAAAAGGATCTACATTAATTTGTATTTCTCTTTCTGGTGCACCCACAATATCGGCTCTATTAATTTCTGTTAATTCTTCAAACTTATCTTGCATTTTATCGGCATACCGCTTCAATGTCATTCCATCGTAATTGCCACTAATGTTTACATACAAAATGGGCATTTCACTAAAATCAAATTCTTGCACATTGGGTTGTTGCGTTAAATCGTTGGGTAAATCGGTTTGAGCTTTATCAATTGCATCTTTTACCTTTTGCTTGGCAATTTCTGTTTTAACATCGGTATCAAACTCAACAATAATTAAACTAAAATCTTGTTGAGAAGTACTTTGAATTTTTTTAACCTTAGCTCCACTAATACCTTTCAATTGTTTTTCAATTGGACGGGTAACAAGGTTTTCCATGTCTTTGGGCGAATTACCAAAATAAACAGTATTCACACTAATGGTGGGAACTACAATATCTGGAAATTGTTCTTTGGGTAAAGTTGCAAATTTGATTAAACCAAACAGCGATACAAGAATGGTAATAATGTATGTTGCTGTTCTATTGTTTATAGCCCAACTTGTGGGTTTAAACTGTTTAAATTTTTCTGCTATACCTTCTAATATATGCATAAATTATTTTTTGATTGGTTCATAATAACCAGCAATCAATATTGATTTTGGTTTGATTGCGTTGTTAGGAATACTGCTTTAAAGTAGAACACTTTTTTACTATTGTACTTTAATTATTTGTCCATCGTAAACACCTTGGTATCCATCTGTAATTAATTTTTCATTAGCTGTAATTCCAGATTTTACTTCTATTAATTGATTGTAACTTTCACCAATTACAATCGTTTTTTTACGAGCCACCAATTTGTTGCCTTCTTGTACTGCAACAAAAACATACTTTCCAGTTTCGTCTGTATTAACAGTATTTACAGGTATTACAATTGCATTGTTGGCTGCATAATCTTCTATACGAACCTGTGCATTTTGATTGGGGCGAATTACTCCATCATAAGGTAATTTTGCCTCGGCACTAAAACTTCTATTGCTTGTATTAATGGTTTTGCCAGATAATGAAATGCTGCTGTTGTAAGTCTTATTAATATCGGGTAATACAATTAAAACTTTACTACCTACTTTAACTTTTCCTGCATAGTTTTCTGGTACATCAGTCACTACTTTTAAACTGCTCGTATTTACAATTTTAATTTGAGCACCCATTGCACCAATGCCACTAAAAGTTTCACCCACTCTAATATTTACTTCATCGGCAATACCGTCAACATCGCTATAAACATTGGTTGCATTGGCTTGCTCTTGAACGGTTTTAATATTTTCTTCGCCAGCTTTTAATTGCTTTTCTAAAGTTTCTACATTGTTTTTTGCACTAATTAATTGTACTTCTGTACCAATGCCTTGCTTCCATAAATTGTTTTGACGATTGTATAAATCTTTTGCAAAAGACAATTGTGTTTTTAACGTTTCTAAACTTTGTTTAGCTGCTGCAATGCTTTGTTTTACCACTGCATCATCAAGCTTTAATAACAACTGACCTTGTTTTACATAATCGCCTTTTTTAACATACACTGCTTTTACTTGCCCAGGACCTAAACGAGGCGATATATAAGAAATATTGTCAGCATCTACATGGCCTTGTAAATCTATGTAATGTACAAAGTTTTGTGCTGTAACATCGCTTACACCAACCAATTTAGCAATGTCATCTTTTTTTACAGATGTATCTAACTTAGCAATATCTGTTTCTAAATTTTTTATTTTATCAGTTAAAGAAGTTTGTTCTTTTTTTAATTTCTCTAACTCATTTTTCTTTTGTGTTAGTTGGTCTTTGCCACCACATGCAGTTAAAGAAACTACAAGTATTAAGGCGGTTATTTTGTAATAAAAACGTTGCATATATCCTGTTTTATTTTTGATTGTTTGTTGTTTGATTAAAGTTTACCCACTGCTTTTAAATAATCTACTTTAGCAATTACTGCATCGTACAAAGCAGCTATATAATTGGTTTGTGCAGTTTTTAATTCGGTTTGTGCAGTATTAATTTCTGTGTTGCTGCCTGTACCAATTTCAAATTTCTTTTTGGTTTGATTGTATACGGTTTCGGCTAAAACAATATTCTTTTTTTGGAAGTCCATTGTTTCTACTGCCGATTTAAATTTTAATCTAGCAGTTTCAACTTCGCTATCAATATTCAACTTTAAGTTATCTATTGTATTTTCTGTTTGTTGTAATTCAACTTTCGATTGTTTTATTTTCGCATCTCTATTAAAACCACTAAAAATTGGAATAGAAACGTTTACGCCAATATTGGTAATATTGTACCAATCGCCTTTTTCGAAGAATGTAAATTTTCGTCTATAAGCTTGCTTACCCCAAACACCACTAAGTGCAATAGTTGGTAATGCACTTAATTGATAACGCTTAATATTAAACTCATTTAATTGCTTTACAGTTTGTAGATATTGGTAGTCTTTTCTATCTGTATAGCTAACACTATCCATTAAAGCATTGGTTTTTATTTCTGCATCTGTAACTTGATCTGTTAAGGTTAATGTATCTGCAATAGGCATACCCATTAAGGTTTTTAATCCAACATATCCTGTTTCTATACTATTTAATGCTTTTTGTTTTTCCGTTTTTAAGTTAATTAATGTAACCTCAACTTTATCTATATCTAACTTTTCTGCAAAACCATTTTTGTATAGCTCGGTTACGTCATGTTTTAATTTTTCAAAACGTACAATATTGGCATCCAATAAATCAATTTGTGTTTTGCTAACCACCAACTGATAGTATATTTTGTAGATATTTACTTTGATGGCTTCTTCTGTTACTTCAACATTTTTCTGTGCAAATTCCATAGATGCTTTTCTGGCTTGTAAGCCAACAAAAACTTGTCCATCGAACAACAATTGTTGCAATTGTATTAATGCATTGGAGCTATACTTTACACCAAATTGCACTGGTACCAATTGTCCTGGAGCACCAAAAAAATCGCCTGGAACAACTTGTGTTGGAACGTTGATATTATTGGTAACTCCAATATTTGCATTTAATGAAGGATAGGCTGCAGCAGTAATGCCTCTATTGGTTTGCTCTTGCACCTGAATGTTGAGTAAAGCATTTTTTACTTGCACATTATTTTTACTTGCATATTCTACAGCTTGCTTTACAGAAAACGCATGGTTGCCTTTAGGCGTTTGTGCAAGTAGCAGGGTTGAAGAAAATAAACAAAGCAATAATATCAGTGCTTTTGTTAGTGGTGGTTGTTTTATCATACACTTTCTTTTTTTAAGCGTTGTTGTTTGTATTTATAAATAAGTTTTGTTCCTTTTGGTGTTGCCAATCCATGTAAAAAACATTCAGTAGTTTGCCACAATACATCCATAATATTGGTTTTGTTGGCCGGAAATATTTCTTGATTGAAAATTAAAAATGTAGATCCAATTCTAAATCTTGATAGTATTTCAATATCTAAATCATCTCTATACAAGCCTTCTGCTATACCTCTTCTTATATTATCTGAAACGACAGCTCCAAAAAATTCAAGTTTATGATTGTTGAATTTTTTAAATGCACCTGGATGGTACTTTTCTAAATCGTATAAAATAGCAGGATTCAATGTTTTCAGCATTTCATGAACCATGTTTACAGCTAAAAAAATTTCATGTACCGCATTTTCACATTGTTCTCTATGCAAAGTACATTCTGTTTCATTGCGTTTAATTTCTATGTCTACAACTGCATCTACTAAAGCATCTTTATCTGTATAGCATTGATAAATGGTTTTTTTACTAATCCCTAATTGGCTAGCAATTTCATCTAAGCTAATACTACGTAAGCCATAACGCATAAATAGCTCATGGCTTTTTAATAATATTCTTTCTTGTACTTCCATAATTTTGAAATTGGGAGTGCGAAACTATGGAAACTTTCGACAAATCAAAAGTTTCCATAGTTTTTTTTATGATTTATTTGTTAAATGGTGAAATTTTAGGATGAACAGCGATACTTGAATTTTAAAAAATGAACTATTATGTTGGATTGAGCTATTGGTATTGTGTTACTTTTGCTGTATGGATAAGCAGCAACTTCAGTTGGCCTATAAAGTGCAATTGAAAAAATTATTACAGTATTTTTTACAAGGGTTAATTGTATTGGCACCAATTGGCATTACAGTTTGGGCTATTTTATCGTTGTTTAATTTGGTAGATGGTATTTTACCCAATATTATGCACTCCATTTTTCCTGATTGGATTCAAAAAAATAGCTCGGGTGATGTTGAACGAATTCCTGGATTGGGGTTTGTAGTTGTAATTGGTTTTGTATTATTGGTAGGTTGGCTATCTTCCATTTTTGTTGTTGAACGTTTGGTAACAGTATTGGATAAAGTGTTGGAAAAAACACCTGGCATAAAATTTATTTATGGTTCTGTAAAAGATTTTTTAGAAGCCTTTGCAGGAAATAAGAAAAAGTTCGATAAACCCGTTTTAGTAAATGTAGATGGGCAAGATGTTTGGCGTATTGGTTTTATTACGAGGAACGATGCATCAGATTTTAGTTTACTTAACCATGTAGTTGTTTATGTACCTCACTCTTACGCCATTAGTGGTATAACTTATTTTGTACCAAAAGAAAAAGTAAAACAATTGTACAATGAAATTTCTGCTGCCGATGCTATGAAGTTTACAGTAAGTGGTGGCGTAGTTGATGTTGAAGATTAGCAATTAATTTATTTAGTGCTACTACACTCGTTATAAAGCTTGGCAATATTGTATAAAATACTGCTTCGTTCTTTAGCATTTTTCTTTTTATTGGTAATTGTATAAGCTTGCTCGTTGGTATTAATTTTCTCATTCAATGCAAAACACTGTTGCTGCATTTTAGTAATTTGTTGCTGAAATTGAGCTAAAAATTTTGGATGTGTTACATCTATTAAAACCTCTGGTTCTGTTTGTGTAAATTCAATAAAATAATGGGTAATATTTTTTGTTAAACTACTTTTTTGCTCTGCTACTTTTTCTTCGTAACTATATAATTGTATTTCATATTGTTGTGGCGTTAATCGTTTTACAAAACTTTTATAAGGCAATGGCTTACCCCAAACATATATTTTTTGTGAATTGGGTTTTATTAATTTTAGGGCATAATGAGTGTCTTCAATTTCATAAGCTTTAATATCGTGAGCATGCAAATCTATGGTGGTGCGTTGTTTGGGTAAACGTACACTTGCTTGTTTATTGGTTGCTTTATTTTTTAACGTTAAATAACCCAACATAGAGCTATTGTCTTGTAAAATAATGGTTGCTTTAATATTCTGTAAATCGTTGGCATTATTAAAAGATGTACTTGGAGCTATAGCCATAGAGGCACATGATACAAGAATAATTACAGCAGTGCACACAAGCATTAATTGCGGTAATTGTTTAGTAAAAGTTTTCATTGTAAAAACATTTTCTCTAACTAAGTTATAACAGAAATTATACCAAATAAAGTATTAAAAAAAGAATAAAAATATGATACTACTATAAAATAAATAACAAAAAAATACATACAACAAAAGAAAGGAAACCATCTTCGAAACAGTAATTTTTTCTTGAATTTATCATTGTATAATAACCATTCTTATTAAAAAATCTCATGTGTGATACAAAAAATTGAAATATTTTTTATCAAATAATTTTACTTTTTTTGAAAATATTTTGTGTTATGTTTTAACAATGAAAGTATTTGCTAGATACCTGTAACAAAAAAGCCATCGTAAATAACGATGGCTTTTTACTTGGCAAAACAAAATTGAAATATGTTACAAGGTTTCCATTTGCTCGTTTACAAAGTCCATTAAAGTTTTAATATGTGCCGGGCTTAAATCAAATTTTAAACCTGCAGCTGCATACAGTTCAGGTAATGTTTTTGTACCACCTAAACTCAATGCTTTTATATAATTTTCAATGGCTTGTTGAGGGTTTTGTTTGTACTGCATCCATAAACCAATTGCACCCAGTTGTGCAATGCCATATTCAATGTAATAAAATGGCACTTCAAACAAATGTGACTGGCGTTGCCAACCAATTGCTCTATAAGTTTCTAAGCCAGTAAAATCAATTGCATTGGTGCTAAAT
>JAGOUF010000509.1 GCA_018061385.1 Chitinophagaceae bacterium
TACCGAACTAACCATAAGAGCATTGGGGCGTTTAACAACAGAAAAAGATTTTAACGATTTAATTTTACGTGAAGATGCAACAGGAATTGTACGTTTAAGCGATGTTGCAAAGGTTGAAATTGGTCCACAAAGCGATGAATATAGCTGGCGTTTAAATGGTGTACCAGCAATTGGTTTAGCCATTATTCCACAACCAGGAGCCAATTACATTAAAATTGCCGATGAGTTTTATAAAAGAATTGAAGACATCAAAAAATCGCAAAAAGGCGATTTTATTTTAACTCCATTAATAGATAGTACAAAAAATGTACGCAGAAGTATTGAAGAAGTTGAAGAAACGTTACTCATTTCTTTTAGCTTGGTGGTATTGGTAATTTTTGCATTCTTTAGAAATATTTTAATTGCAATTCGCCCTTTAATAGATATTCCTATTTCGTTGGTTGCAACATTCTTTATTATGTACATAGCTGGGTTTAGTGTAAACGTATTAACCCTTTTAGGTATTGTATTGGCCACAGGCTTGGTGGTGGATGACGGAATTGTAGTTACAGAAAATATTTTCAGAAAATTAGAACAAGGCTTACCGATACGCAAAGCAGCATTAGATGGTAGTAAAGAAATTTTCTTTGCTGTAATTTCTACCTCAATAACATTGGCTGTAGTGTTTTTACCAGTTATTTTTTTACAAGGTTTTGTAGGAAGTTTGTTTAGAGAGTTTGGAATTGTTGTAGCTGGTGCCGTTTTAATTAGTGCATTTGTATCGCTTACTATAACGCCTGTTTTAAATGTTGTGTTGAATAGAAAAAAATCTGGGCATGGTAAATTTTACGATGCAACAGAACCGTTTTTTAGAGGCATGGAAAATGGTTACAAAAAAATGCTAACGGGCTTTTTAAAAGTGCGTTGGATGGCTTGGGTAATTGTATTGGCTTGTATTGGGATTATGTATTTTGTGTACAACAATTTACAATCGGAGTTGGCTCCTTTAGAAGATAAAAGTAGTGTGCGTTTTCAAATGTCTGGACCAGAGGGTTCAAGCTATTCTTATATGGTAGATGCTGGTGAAAAACTAACCAATTTTTTAAGCGATAGTGTACCTGAAAAAGATTTTGTATTTGCTGCAGTTCCTGGCTTTGGTGGCACCAATATAAACTCAGGAATTGCTCGTATTCGTTTTATTGATCCTGAATTTAGAACTAGAACACAAAGTGAAATTGCAAGAGATTTAAGCAAAAAGCTGGGTCGTTTCAACGAGATTAGAGTTTTCCCAATTGAAGAGCAAACCATTTCTGTAGGCTTGGGCAGTAGAGGATCTTTACCTGTACAATTCATTCTTCAAAACCTCAATTTTGAAAAATTAAAAACTGTAATCCCTCAATTTTTAGAAGAAGCTAGAAAAGACAAAACTTTTCAAAGTGTTGACGTAAATCTAAAGTTCAATAAACCAGAACTACAACTCACTGTTGATAGAATTAAAGCCAAAGATTTAGGCTTAAGCATTACCGATATTTCAGAAGTTATTCAAAGTGCATTTAGTGGCAGAAGATTGGCTTATTATATTATGAATGGCAAACAATATGAAGTAATCTCTCAAGTAGCTTATAAAGATAGACAAGCTCCAAAAGACATTTCAAACTTATATGTTCGAAACAATAGTGGAGAAAATATTCCTTTAACCTCTGTAACTACTATGGTAGAAAACTCAAACCCTCCAACATTGTATCATTACAATCGTTTTAAAGCTGCAACCATTTCTGCTTCACTGG
This sequence comes from Chitinophagaceae bacterium, assembly GCA_018061385.1. GTDB lineage: Bacteria > Bacteroidota > Bacteroidia > Chitinophagales > Chitinophagaceae > UBA1930. The sequence goes on from JAGOUF010000509.1 coordinate 1,767, forward strand.
CAGAAGGCAAAACGATTGGTGATGGAGTTAAAGCCATGAAAGCAATTGGTGATAAACTGTTAGACGAAAGTTTTCAAACAGCTCTAGGAGGCCCGTCAAGAGATTTTGAAGAAAGCGGAAGCAATACATCGTTTGCATTTGGATTGGCATTGATATTAATTTATTTGGTATTGGCTGCTCAGTTCGAAAGTTTTAGAGATCCATTAACCATTATGATTACTGTACCATTGGCATTGGCAGGTGCATTGTTAAGCTTGTATATATTCGATCAAACCATTAATATATTTTCTCAAATTGGTATGATTATGCTCATTGGCTTAGTAACTAAAAATGGAATTTTAATTGTAGAATTTGCCAACCAAAAAAGAGAATTTGGGATGCCTAAAAGAGAGGCAGTATTAGTAGCAGCACAACAGAGATTACGACCAATTTTAATGACAAGTTTAGCCACAGCATTGGGTGCATTGCCCATTGCATTAAGCTTAGGTGCAGCAAGTACAAGTCGTATTCCATTGGGTATTGTAATTGTTGGTGGAATTATGTTTTCACTAATTCTTACCCTATTTGTAATACCTGCAGTTTATACTTTTATTAGTGGTAAACATGAAGCCAAACAAACAAATATTACAGAATAATTTTTTATTGAATAATTAATTGTTTCTATAGTTATGTAAAAAATAAAAAATGAAGAAATTAGTATTTATATGTATTCTTTTAAGTTGCAAAGGCTTTGCTCAACAACTTACTTTACAAGATGCTATTAATGTTGCATTAAAAAATAGTTTTGACATT
>JAGOUF010000510.1 GCA_018061385.1 Chitinophagaceae bacterium
TTGTAGCATTATTAAACGCTTCAATAAAAAAATTCTTTGCTTCCTCAAACTTAAATTGATTGTATAAGATTACTGCAATACGATGGTTGTATTCTTTTCTTGTACAATAATTTACATATTTAATTCCTAATTGTCTTGCTTTATAATAGTAGGTATAGGATTCGGAATAATTTTTTTGTAAATAGTATACATCGCCTTTTGTAAAATAGGCATTTGTAAATTCTTCCGTGTATTTATCAACGTCTTTATTCTTTAACAACAACAACATCGAGTCTGCATAAATTTCAGCAGAATCGTAATTAACCACATAGTAATTGTATATATAAGAACGATAAGTAAATAGTTTAATTTTTTCTTGAAAATTTAGCTTTTTCCCCGCCAAAGAAGAATCTAAAAAGTACAAAGAATTAACGGTATAACCAGTTCCTTTTTTACTTGCTACATCTATAATAGAATCAATTGAAGGAATATAAGTTTTTGTATTTTTTTTCGAATCTGAAAAAGAGGAACAGCCAACATTTAATACAATACAATATTGCAAATAAATAAATATTGGCAATAAATAGGAGTTTTTATTGTAACAGCTTCTACTAAGCACGATGATTGGGTTGAAATCGTAAATATAGTATTTTTACTAACGTTATACGTATTTAATGCAAACGGTTCAATTGATTGTACAATTGAACCGTTAATCATTTTCAAAGTTATTTTTTTACAGTAAACTTTTTATTATTTCAATCACATTGTCTAAGTTGCTTGCATCATGCCCACCTGCAGTTGCCAAATTTTTGCTTCCTCCACCACCGCCTTTTATAATTGGTGTAATATGTTCTTTAATTAGTTTTGGAGCTTCTAATCCTTTTGCCACCAATTCGTCTGAAACGCCAACAGTTACAGATGCTTTACCTGCAATATTAGCAGCCAACACAACCATTTGAGCATCTGTTTTTAAATCGTTGGCTAGTTTTTTTAAACCATCGGCATTGTTTAAGTCTAACAATGCACCAATGAAAGAAACGCCATTGATTGTTTCAATTTTTTTTGCCAATTCTGTTTTTATAACAGCCAATTGTTTGGCTTCTAAACTTTCTATTTTCTTTTTTAATTCTCTATTTTCTGCAACAGCATTTTCGATGGTTTTAAGCAATTCTTTTGGGTTGTTAAACAATGTTTTAACTGCATCTAACTGTTCAAAAGTTGTATTGATATAATCTTCAGCAGCTTTGCCACTTACAGCTTCAATTCTACGAACGCCAGCAGCAACAGCAGTTTCGTGTTTTATTTTAAAGAAACCCAAGTCTCCTGTTCTACCAACATGTGTACCTCCACACAATTCAATAGAGTAGTTGGCATCCATGATTACAACACGTACAACATCGCCATATTTTTCTCCAAACAAAGCCATTGCTCCTAAAGCAACTGCTTCATCTTTGCTCATTTCTTTAATTACAACAGGAATATTTTCACGAATTTTTTGATTGACAATAGCTTCAATTTTTACAATTTCTTCATCGGTAACTTTTGAAAAATGAGAAAAATCGAAACGCAATTGTTCATCGTTTACCAAACTTCCTTTTTGTGCAACATGTGTACCCAATACCAAACGCAAAGCTGCATGCAACAAATGTGTAGCTGAATGGTTACTCGTTATTTCGTTTCTAGTTTTTGCGTTAACAACAGCAACAACTTCGCCAGTTAAATCAAGATTTTCTGGTAAAGTTTCTGTAAAATGAATGAAGAGATTATTTTCTTTCTTTGTATCCGTAATAATTAATTCTTTATTATTAATTATTAATTTTCCTTGATCTCCTACTTGTCCACCACTTTCTGCATAAAAAGGCGTTGTAGCCAACACAATTTGATACACTTCTTTGCCTTTGGCTTTTACTTTTCTATATTTTACAATATTGGTTTTTGTTTCTAGTGAATTGTAACCAACAAATGTTGAGCTTCCTTCGTTTATTACTATCCAATCTTGAGCATCAATTACACCTGCTGCACGGGAACGATCTTTTTGTTCTTTTAAAGCTGTTTCAAAGCCTGCTTCATCTACAGTTAATCCACTTTCGGTGGCTATTAACCTCGTTAAATCTATTGGAAAACCAAATGTATCAAAAAGCTCAAATGCCGATTTGCCAGGAATGGTTCTCGCAGAAACCGCAGATAACGCAGAAATACTTTCATCAATTAATTTCAATCCTTTTTCCAACGTTCTCAAAAAAGCTTCTTCTTCTTCTTTCACTACTCTACTTACAAAATCCAATTGTGCATTTAGTTCAGGAAAAACATGTTCAAATTGCTTTGCCAATGTTGGCATTAATTGATGTAGTAATGGTTGTTTATAATCCAAATAAGAATAATAGTAACGTACAGCTCTACGCAAAATTCTTCTAATAACATAACCTGCACCTGTATTGCTTGGCAATTGCCCATCGGCAATGGTAAAAGCAATTGCACGAACATGATCGGCAATTACACGAAATGCAATGGCTTCTTTGCCCCCATCCCCTAAAGGGGTGTTATTATATTTTTTGCCAGTAATATTTTC
>JAGOUF010000511.1 GCA_018061385.1 Chitinophagaceae bacterium
TCGAATGTTGTTGGTCCATTAATCATTTCAGATCCTGTACCTCCAGCTACTCCAACTATTTCTAACAATGGACCACTTTGTGTTGGTTCAACGTTAAACTTAACATCTAATTCAACCACTGCAGGCGTTACTTATGTTTGGACAGGGCCTAATGGATTTACAGCAACAACAAAAAATGTTTTATTGCCCAATAGTACAACTATTATGAGTGGTGCTTATATAGTTACAGTAAGTGTAAACAATTGTACATCTACAGCAACAACCAATGTGGTGGTGAATCCTAATCCTACTGTTGATTTTAGTACTACTCCATTTGTGTGTATGCCAAACGGTGTGGTAACATTTACCAACAATTCAACCATTGATGCAGGTACATTAAATTATAGTTGGAACTTTGGCGACGGAAGTCCACTTTCTACAGCAACAAACCCAACTAAAGTGTATGCCACATCAGGCAATTATGCTGTAAAATTAACAGCAACATCAGGTGCTGGTTGCTCAAAAAATTTAAGTAAAAATTTCAATCAATTTTTCAGCAGACCAATTGCAAATTTTAAAGCAACACCAGATACACTTTGTCAAGGTACAACCAATACTTTTCAAGATTTAAGTACAGCAGCAAGCAGTACAATTACAACAAGAAGTTGGAATTTTGGCGATAGCTCAATTTGGATTAATTCTGCCAGCTTAACTCAAACTAAATTATATACCAAGCCTGGCAATTATCAAGTTAAATTAGTTGTAAGCAATACTCAAGGTTGTATTTCTGATACAGCTAAAAAAATAGTAAGAGTATATTTACAACCTATAGTTGATGCAGGTCCAACCATTGTTGTACCACAAGGTTCGCCAGTTCAAATGGCTCCAATTGTAAACGATTCAACTACAGTTAATTTTAAATGGACACCAATTGCAGGACTTTCAAGTTCTACCACTTTACGACCTACCTTCATAGCTCTTGATGATAAATTGTACACATTAAAAGCAATAGGTTTAGGACAATGTACTGCTTCGGATACGGTGTTTGTGAAAGTATTAAAAACTGTAATTATTCCAAATGCATTTTCGCCAAATGGAGATGGAAATAATGATAGATGGGAAATTAAAAATTTAGGCGATTATAGCTTTGCGTCAGTAGAAGTGTACAATAGATATGGCCAACTTGTGTACGAATCTAAAGGATACTCACAACCTTGGGATGGAACATACAGAGGCAAATCTATACCAGTAGCTACATACTATTATATCATTAAATTCAACAATAAGTTTCCAACTCTAACAGGTTCGATAACTTTAATCAGATAAAACCAATAAATGCTAATTGTAATGAGAGTATTTTTAAAATCAACGTTGTTATTGGGATGCTTGTTTTTTCTCAAGTTCAAATCTAGTGCACAGGTAGATCCACATTTTTCTCAATACTATATGTATCCATCATTTCTAAATCCTGCATTAACAGGTGCATTTGATGGAGATTATAGAGTATCTGGAATATATAGAACTCAGTGGGGTAACATTACTTCACCATTTTCTACGCCAGGTGTAAGTGCTGACTTTGTAGGAGAAAAAAGTTTAAACTACGGCGTAAGTATTTTACAGCAAAGTGCTGGCGATGGGGGATACAATTATTTAACTGCCTATGGCAATGTTGCTTATACAGGCGTTAAGTTTGGTGCAATGGGATACCAACGTTTGGTGTTTGCTTTGCAAGGTGGAATTATTCAAAGAAGATTTAACCCTTCCAAACTTTCTTGGGGCGATCAGTGGAATCCAATTACTGGCTACAATTCTAGTAATCCAACAACAGAATTTTTAAATAGAACTTCTGCAACTGCTTTTGATGCAGGTGTTGGCTTATTGTATTATGATGCTGAACCAGGAAAAAAAGCCAACTTCTTTGGTGGTTTTTCTACATCGCATTTAACCATGCCTGAAGATAAGTTTAGTGCATCTGGAACAGAAAAAATTCCTGTACGTTATACGTTACATGCTGGTATACGTTTAAAAGTAAACGATCAATTTTCTATAACACCGAATGTATTATACATGCGTCAACGTACTTCAACAGAAACCATGATTGGTGCTTATGCTCAAATGAAATCGCCAGTTTCTGGAACAGATGTCTTGTTTGGTTTAAATTATAGAATTAACGATGCTGTTTCACCTTATGTTGGATTCAATTACAAAAATTTTACATTGGGTATGAGTTATGATGTAAATGCATCAGACTTAAGCAAAGTGCAAAAAGGGGCCAATAGTTTCGAAATTTCATTGTCATTTATTGGTCGTAAGAAAACACAAACACCAGAAACAGAATTTATTTGTCCTAGATTATAATTATTTTTTAGCTGTTGCAACTGCAACAATATCTAATCGCATACAACATGAGAAAATTATTTTTTATTGCATTGGTCTCATTGGTTTCCTTGTCTGTCTCAGCTCAAGTAATTTACGATTACTTAAAAGCTGCTGATACTTATTTCAGCAAAGGCGACTATAACTCGGCTGCAGTTTATTATGAGAAATATTTAGGCACGGGTAAAACAAA
>JAGOUF010000512.1 GCA_018061385.1 Chitinophagaceae bacterium
TTTTTTACATTTAAAATATTTACAACCCCATTCATTGGAGCAGTAATAATTGCACGGCTCATGTCTTTACTAGCTCTATTTAAATTGGCTCTTGCACTTTGTATGGAAGCTAAGTTGCCTTTAATGCCTTCTTTAGCTGCATTGTAATTTGCTAAAGCTGCTTTATAGGCTTGTTCTGCAATTTCAAATTCTGCTTTTGAGGTTACTTTTTCGGTATACAATTTTTTCTGGCGTTCGTATGCTTTTCTTGCTTGTTCTAAATTGGCTTCTAATGCCAATAATTGAGCTTTTGCATTAGACTCTGCTGCTTCACTTTGTGCAACACCTGCAGCTGCTTGATCTCTTTGAGAAGCATAAATATCAGCATAAATTTTTGCTACTACTTGTCCTCTTCTTACACTATCACCTTCTTCTACCAATAATTCTACAATTTCTCCACTAATATCTGGACTAACTTTTACTTCTACCTCTGGCGAAATTTTTCCACTAGCCGTTACAGTTTCAATAATTGTTCTAGAAGATACTTTTTCTGTGGTTACTTTTTTACCTTCTTCTTTTCCAATTATTCCTGCTTTTTTCAGCCCAATTAATGTGGCAATGATCACCACTAAAAGTACAATTATCCAAATCAATTTCTTATTCATATTCCTATTTTTATATTATTGGTCTTTCTATTTATTTAAAAAATTACGAGTAATAAATTCTTCGAATTACACATTCTATTAAATATTCATTCTAAAATTTCAACCCTTGTCCTTTATAAAATTCTAACAATTTCATTCTAAAAACATACTCAAATTGATTGCTCAATTTTGTTAATTTGGCTTGCAATAAATTGTTTTGATTGGTAATTAAATCCAATGTATTAATTAAGCCAGTTTCATATCTCTTCTTTGCAAACTCGTAAGAACGTTCAGCAGTTTGTACAGTTTTTTCACTTGCATTAAAACGCTGAAATGCAGTAAGAGCATTGGTATAAGCCGAATAAATATCTTGCTGTAGTTTTTGATTGGCTTGTACTTTAGACAATTCCAATTGTTTGTATTGCAATTTTGAATTTTCTAAATTTAGCTTTGCATTACCATTGTTAAAAATGGGAACATTAATTTGGAAGCCAATATTTTGACGAAAATTATTGTCCATTTGTACACCGTAACCATCCCAAATTTCACCAAAGCTTTTTTTACCTTGTTGTATTTGAACAGTAGGCTCTAACACATTATAATTGGTACCACCAACATTTACAGTTTGACCATTGGGAACTGGAGTACCTAATGTGAAACCTGTAACTTTATTTGTACTGCTTGCAAAGTTTGTTGCCAATCCTCCGCCAACTGAAATAGTTGGATATAAACCAGCTTTAGCAACTTTAATGGCATATTCAGCACTCTTCAATCTTAAATCATTTACTTTTTGTTGAGGCTGATTGGTAAGAGCCAATTGATACAATCTTGTAGGATCAAGCTCTACCAAAGCATCCAAAGGTACTTTATCTAAAGTAGGTGTTTCAACTTCAAAAGGCTCTGCCATATTTAAATTCAATAGCCCTTTTAAACTAATAATGCTTTGTTGAAAATTACCAGAAGCTACATAATAATTGCTACTATCGCTAGCCAATCTAGCTTCCAATTCTGCTGCATTTAATTCAGGCAATGCACCTGCGTCAACACGTTTTCTTGTATTTTCTAGTTGATTTTTTGTTAAAGCAATTTGTGCTTCAGCAATTTCAATTTGTTGTTTGTTACTTAATACCGACAAATAAAAAGTAGCTACATTTAATCCGATATCATTGGCTGCTCTTTCAATATCTGCAATAGCAGCCTTGGTTGATAAATCGCTCACTTGAATGTTATTCTTAAGTCTACCCCAATTATAAATTGTCATCCCCGTATTAAAATTGAACGTATTAAATAACAACTGGGTTGTGGTAAATTGATTGGTAGTTGGATCTACAGATCTACCAAATTGCAAACCTAAACCACTGCTAAAATTTGCAGTTGGATAAACCGCCAATTTATTTGCTTCATGTTGCAATGCTGTAATACGAGCCTGTACTTCAGTTTGCTTAACAGAAATATTGTTTTTCATGGCATAATCTACACAGCGTCTTAAATCCCACTTATCAGATTTATTTTGTGCAGATGCTACAGATAGAATACAACAACCAATTACTAATATGGATAAATGTTTCATATTGTAACAAAAATAATAGAAAGATGTCAACCTTTTTACAATTTTATGATGTACTTGATATTGCAAGAAATCCATTCTCCAAATCTTTGATTATATAGTCTGCTTCTTCTAACCCAACATACAGACGTAAACTTTTATGCCATTGATCGGTTTTATTAAACTGATTTTTAGCCATTGTTGCACATTTTGGAATAATTAAACTCTCATAACCACCCCAACTAACTGCCATTAAAACATGTTTTAGTGCGTTGCAAAAATTTTCAATTTGTTCAACGCTATCTACTTTTAACATAAAAGTTAATAAACCACAACCACCACTCATTTGTTGTTTAGCCAATTCAACTTGTTTAAA
>JAGOUF010000051.1 GCA_018061385.1 Chitinophagaceae bacterium
ATTGTTTTACAGCCATGCATTTGTAATTAGTTTTTCGCTTGCATGGTTTTGGGAAAGATTTAAAAGTTTATTTATTGGCAACTTTATTTTAAAGGGCATAGAGTTTGGTATCATTTATAGCTTGATTCCATTTCCCAATTGTGTAGGGTAGATGTTCCATTGATTTTGATTGATGGAGCGTCTTTAATTGTGTAGTTGGTTTGTGCTTGGCTAATATTAAATGTAGTGAGTATTAAAAAAGCCAAAATTTGAATTCCTCTTTTCATTGTTTCGATTTTTAATTTTGATAATGTAAAATTGCATTGAGAAAACAAAAGCACATTTGATGAACATCAACAGATATAATGACAGTTGTCATATTTAAAACCATATAGCAATATATAATTTGAAGGAATTGCTACTTTCAACAAAAACGTATATTGTGTGTTTAGTAAATACCAACCAAATATTTGTTTTTCTTTTCGAGTTGTATTTTTAATTCATTAATAATTTTTTATGCTACAAACAAGTACAATACTTTTTTTAAAAAATTTAGCTGCTAATAACAATAAAGAATGGTTTGATGCGAATAGAAAAACTTACGAAACAGCCAAAACCGATTATTTGAATTTTGTAACTACTGTATTAACTGAATTAAAAAAGATAGATACTAGTTTAGAATTTCTTGAACCTAAAAAATGTGTTTTTAGAATTAATAGAGATGTACGTTTTAGCAAAAACAAAGACCCTTATAAAAACAATATGGGTGCACACTTTACAATGGGTGGCAAACAACAACCAAGTGCAGGATATTACTTTCATTGCCAACCTAATGAAAGTTTTGTTGGTGGTGGCATTTGGATGCCAATGGCTAATGAATTAAAAAAAATTAGGCAAGAAGTAGATTATAATTATACTGAATTTAAAGACATTGTTTTCGCTACAAAATTCAAAAAAATATATAGTGGTTTAGATACGTCTGCTAAACTAAGTAGGCCACCAAAAGGTTATGAAGAAGATAATGCAGCTATTGAATTTTTAAAGCTAAAAAGTTTTACTGCTACTACTCCAATTAGTAATGAAGATTTAACTAGCAAAGGTTTAATTAAAAAAGTAATTACACATTTTGAAGCTTTAATACCATTGATTCATTTTTTAAATAAAGCAGTAATAGAATAACAATCGTGGGTTACAACCCAACATCTACATGCTTACTTTGAATGTGTTTTCCAAAGAAAATTTCGGCTTGTTGATTAAAAGTCGCCACATCGTCTGTTGTATAAAAATTAACTGAATGTTCTTTTATACATATTGCATCTATTTCTTTATGGCGTTGTAAATATTGTACTAAACTTTCTGCAACAATTTTTCCTTGAGAAATTATTTTAGTATCGGCAGGTGCATATTCAATTATTTTATCTAACAACAATGGGTAATGTGTGCAGGCCAATAAAATAGTATCTATACTAGGCGATTGTTTAATGAGTTGTTCAATATATTCCTTCACAAAAAAATCGGCTCCTTTAGTTGTATGTTCATTGTTTTCAATTAATGGAACCCACATTGGACAAGCTTGTTGAAACACTTGAATATTTGGATAAAATTTTTCTATTTCTATTGGATAAGAATTGGATTGAACTGTACCATTTGTACCCAATACACCAACATGATTGGTTTGTGTAAAGTTGCCAATTACTTCAGTTGTTGGTCTAATAACGCCCAATACTTTTTTATTTGGATTATTAAGTAATGGTAAATTTTGCTGTTGAATATTTCTCAACGCTTTTGCCGATGCAGTATTACAAGCCAATATTACCAATGGGCAACCTTGATTAAAAAACCATTGTACACATTGCCAAGTGTATTGATATACTGTTTCAAAACTACGTGTACCATAAGGAGATCTTGCATTATCGCCCAAATAAACAAAGTTGTTGTTGGGCAATAACTGTACAATTTCTTTTAATACCGTTAAGCCTCCATAGCCACTATCGAAAACCCCTATCGATCCTTTGTGTTGCATAGTATTCATGTAGGTAGCATTATAGTGTAAAGTGTAATTAATCCTATTTCATTTCAACCCATTCGCTAATATTATTACTCCAATTTACGGTTGCTAAAAAAACTCTTTTCTTTAAATTAAACCATTTAAAAACATCAATATCTGTAGGTCCGCCATATAAAATTATTTGTACCAATGTAGCGTTTTGTAGTGTTGGTTCTTTGTTTTCATCTACAACAAAAACAATATATCCCTTTATTGATTCCTTGCCTTTATAAGAAATTTGATTGATGCCATCGTTTAGTTTTTCTACAATGGGTTTTTCTGGTGCAACACTATCAATCCAAGGCATTCTTGGTGGCAATGCAGGATATGCATAATAATTGTTTCTTAAACTATCGTTCCAACCGTTGGGGTTTTTATCAAAGGTTTTACTACTAAAATAAATACTGCCTTGTGTGGTTGAGTATGCTCTTAGTTTTTTAATTTGATTGGGCAATTCATTTTTATCTTTCCATGCAGCATTGGTTCCTGCTCTATAAATTCCATGCCCAATGTATATATGTTTTCCATAACCATATTTATTCCACCAATCTAACAACACATCATAATCTGCAAGCTTATGGCCAATTTCCCAATACAATTGTGGCGTAACATAATCTATCCAACCTTTTTCTAACCACATTAAAATATCAGCATATAAATCATCGTAGTTGGTTTGTCCACCTTTTGTTTCACTGCCTCTTGGGTCTTTCGATTTGTTTCTCCAAATTCCAAACGGGCTAATTCCAAATTTTACAAAAGGGTTTGCTGTACGAATTGTTTGAAATAAATTCTTGATTATGCTATCGCAATTGCTCCTTCTCCAATCGTCTTTAGAGAATCCATTACCATATTTTTTATATGCAGCTTCATCGGGAAATTCTTTTCCTTCAATTCTGTAAGGATAAAAATAATCATCCATGTGAATGGCATCAACATCATAGCGTTCAACAATATCTTTTACCACTCTTTCAACATGTTGTTGTACTTCTGGCAAACCGGGATTGAAGTATTTTGTTGTACCATAAGTTACAAACCACTCTGGATGAACTTTTGTAATATGTGATGGAGCAATTGAACTTTTGCCTACTCTAAAAACAGCTCTATATGGATTTAACCATGCATGAAATTCCATGCCTCTTTTATGCGTTTCAGTAATCATAAAATCCAATGGATCGTAATAAGGCGTTGGTGGCAAGCCTTGTTTACCTGTTAAATATTCACTCCAAGGTTCGTATTGAGAAGGGTAAAAAGCATCAGCAGCAGGGCGTACTTGTACAATTACAGTATTCATGCCATTGCTTTTGTGCATTTCTAACACTTTAATAAACTCTGCTTTTTGGTCATCTACACTCAATCCTCTTTTACTTGGCCAATCTATATTTTCTACAGACGCAACCCAAACACCTCTAAATTCATATATTGGTTGAGCTATGGTTTTAGTAGAAAAAAAACTACAAGCAATAACCATTAAAAAGTAGATACAATTTTTCATGCTTCGAAGATAAAATTTGCTGAACATAAAATATTAAATGTGGATGAATACCTAACATTATTCTGTTTAATACACAAAAGTCATTGCAAAAAAATGTAATGACTTTTGTTTTCAAGAATAATATTCTTCTATCTATCGCCCAACCACTTCATAAAATCTTGTTTATAAGAATTAAAAGACAATGCTTCTCCTAAAGAAAAATATAAATGCTTTTCCATACAAGTTTCATAAGCATTTTTTAAAAATTCTAGTCTGTTTGAATCTGAAAAAAACAATGCAGCCAGTTCTTTTATTTGTTGCACTTTAAACAATTTATTCTTCATTACAGCTTTTGCAGTAACCAGTTTATTGCCATCGTTAAAAGATTGTTCAACTTGAGTTTTAACTGATACAAACATTTCTGGTGTAACCTCAACACTGTTGTTGTAATCGTTTCCATTTTGATTACTACCTCCTCCAATTGAGTTATTGTCGTTCCAATCATCATTACTTATAAAGCCTTCGTCCCAAACAACTTTACCAAAACGCAAAACAGTTATTTCCATTTGTTTTCCAGCGGTAAGGCGAATTGAGTTGTTGAATACTTCAACATAATTATTGCCTCCGTTATTTCTTCTTTGTAATTGATAAACAACTAAAGCATAATTACCAGGATTAAGATTTTCGAATGTTACCGAACAATCTTTCAAATTTATTTTTCGTCCATTTAATTTAATTCTTAGATTGTTGTTGCCAGTTGTAGCAATGGTTAAATCTGCTTTTTGTTGAGCAAAACTTTCAAAACCAAAAAAGGCAATGAATACAAGGAGTACAATTTTTTTCATACAAAACATATTTAAGAGTTAAAATTAGAATACTTAAATATGAATTCAAATTGTATGCTAAAAACAGGTTTTACCTAAAACTCAAATAGTTTTAATTTTCTTTAACATTAACTTCGCCGCCATGAATAAACCTGTAATATGTATTGGTGCAGCCTTGGTAGATGAGTTGTATAGTGCCAACCATTCAATGTTAATGGCAACCACCAACGATGCAACAGTGCATAGAAGTGCTGGTGGTGTTGCAAGAAATATTGCTCATCAACTAGCTTTATTGGGTGTGCCAGTGCAACTAATTAGTGTGTTTGGAAACGATGGTGAAGGCGATTGGCTAAAAACTATTTGTGGTTATGTAAACATTCAATTAGATGCCGCCATTACCAACAATGCATTAACTGGAAAATACACGGGCATTTTAAATTACGATAAAAGTTTATTTACTGCATTGTTAACCAACACATCGTTGGATAGCCTTACACCTCAACATTTACAACAACATGAAAACCTGTTGGCTAGTGCGTTTACTATAATTGCAGATGCCAATATTCATACAGATACAGTTGCTTGGTTGGCCCAATTTTGTTTTAGAAAAAATATTCCATTTATTATAGAACCCGTTTCGGTACCTCCTGCACAAAAGTTTGCAAAAATGAATTTGCAAGGTGTACACATGGTTACACCTAATGAAGATGAGCTGCCTGCAATGTGCAGCAATGGTGGCAAAACAATTGAAGAACATGCACAAGAAATTTTAGATAGGGGTGTAGAAAAAATTTGGTTACACAGAGGTAAAGAAGGTTCAAGGTTATTTACCAAAGAAATGAACTATAGTTTAGCGGCTCCTGAAGTTGCTGAAATAAGAGATGTTACTGGTGCAGGAGATGGAAGTTTAAGTGGTTGGATTTTGGCTAAATACTTAGGAAAAGATGATGAAGAATGTTTGAAAATTGCCCATACATTAAGTGCCGAAATTTTACAAGTAAATGGTGCAATTGCCACACAATTAAATCAAGAAAAATTATTGGCATCGGTTGCTAAATATTACGAAGTGAGAGATTTTTTATAATTGATTCTTTTCTTTTGGCCATTAAGTATTTTCTTTTCTTAACAGAAAATTATTTAAAAAAACATGAATTCATTTTTACAAATAGCTCCTGAAGTTGCTGAAGCTTTGGACAACAACAAACCAATCGTTGCATTAGAAAGTACCATTATTTCTCATGGAATGCCTTATCCAAAAAATGTTGAAACTGCTTTGGCTGTAGAACAAACTGTTAGAGACAATGGTGCTGTGCCAGCTACTATTGCAATTATGCAGGGCAAATGTTATGTGGGTTTAACTGCTGCAGAAATTGAATTGTTTGGAAAAGAAAAAGATGTTTGGAAAGTAAGTTTAAGAGACATTCCCTATGTAATTGCACAACAATTATTTGGTGCAACAACTGTTGCAGCAACCATGCGTATTGCAGCAATGGCTGGTATACAAATTTTTGTAACTGGTGGAATTGGTGGTGTACATCGTGGTGCTGAAAAGAGCATGGACATTAGTGCAGACTTAACAGAAATGGCACAAACTAATGTAGCTGTTGTAAGTGCTGGTGTAAAATCTATTTTAGATATTGGTTTAACCTTAGAATATTTAGAAACTCAAGGTATTCCAGTAGTTACAATTGGTCAAGATGCTTTTCCGAGTTTTTATTCTAGAGAAAGTGGCTTTACGTCGCCTTTGCGTTTAGATACTCCTACAGCAATTGCAAAAATGCTACAAACCAAATGGACATTGGGTTTAAACGGATCTGTAATGATTGCAAATCCTATTCAACCTCAACACGAAGTACCACAACCACAAATGGAGCAATATATTTTACAAGCATTAGAAGCAGCTTCTTTAGCTGGAATAAAAGGCAAAGCTGTAACTCCATTTTTGTTACAATATATTGCCAACCATACCAAGGGCGAAAGTTTAGAAGCCAATATTGCTTTAATAAAACACAATGCTGCAATTGGAGCACAAATTGCAGTACAATTATCTTGTTTAACTGCGTAAAAAATGTTGTTGAGTAACTTTTTTACAAAATAAGCGTTATACAACAAATACTTTTGAAACTCGTCGGAAGGTTGATAAAGTGTTTGCCTTTATCCTGCTTAATCTTTAAGCAGGATTTTTTTATGCTTCTTTTCTTCTAACAACCAAATACCAATTATCGCCCAAAGGCAAATAGCCATATTCGTAACAAAAGAAATAGGTTTGATCTTTTTTGTTTTTATAAGTATGGGTATGGTATTTAAACACAAAGCCTTTTTCTAACAATTTTTCATGGGTCGTTTTTGCCATTTCTTCTGTTGTTGGTAAAACAGATGCCAACACTTTTCTGTTCTTCAATAAACTATTGTTCACATGTTTAATATAATCGGCTGATGCATCTTTGATTTTTTGCAAATTGTTGTAATTGCTACGGCAATAATCATCACAAAATTTTTTATCAATTCTGCCTTTTAGTTTTTTATTACAATGCAAACATTGTTTTTCAGCAGTTTCCATAAAAATTATTTTAAATATTAAAGTAAAGCTAAAATTTGGTTATAACTGTATGAAATTAATGTATTTACACAATTAAACTTCAAAAGCTAGCCGTTTTTTAATCGGTTATATACGTTTATCATCGAGAGTAAACGGTTAATCTCCGAGTAACGGTTTTTAGCAATATCATCTTTGCATTGTCAAACAACAAACAGGGTAAGACGTCGCCCCAAAAGCAGTTTGATTGAAATAAATAAATAACCGTGCTGCCAATCAGTAGCACACAAAAATTACAACTATGTACGCATTAAAAAACAAAGTTCAATTAATTGGAAACTTAGGTAACAACCCAGAAGTAAAAACTTTAGATGGTGGCAAAAAAATGGCTCGTTTTAGTGTAGCTACGAACGAAACCTATAAAAATACAAAAGGAGAAAAAGTAGTAGAAACGCAATGGCACAATTTGGTTGCATGGGGAAAGGTTGCTGAAATTGCAGAAAAGTACTTGCAAAAAGGCAGTGAAGTGGCGTTAGAAGGAAAGTTAATGAACAGAACTTATAATGATAAAGATGGCAACAAAAAATACGTTACCGAAATACAAGTAAACGAGTTGTTGTTGCTAAACAAAGAAGTTAAAGCATAAATAAAAATGCCTTTATTACGGATGCAATGGAAGTTTGTTTTACAAATGGAAGTTGCATCCTTTTCTATTTTTATTTATTGTTTGAAGCTTGAGAAAAATAGTTCTCACAGAAATCACAGATAACGCAGAATTTTTCGTTGTATTTCTTCGTGTCTTAGTGCCTTTGTGGTGAATATATAGTTCTCACAGAAATCACAGATAACGCAGAATTTTTCGTTGTGTTTCTTTGTGTTCTTAGTGCCTTTGTGGTTAAACTATAGTTCTCTCAGAAATCACAAATAATGTAGACTTTTTCGTTGTGTTTCTTCGTGTCTTAGTGCCTTTGTGGTGAATATATGGTTCTCACAGAAAACTACAGATAACGCAGAATTTTTCGTTGTGTTTCTTCGTGTTTTAGTGCCTTTGTGGTGAATTACTTTTTCTTACTTTCAAAAGCTTCATCGTTCATACGAATTATTGAAGTATTGTACATCTTTGTATCATCTTATCTTTATCGTTCATGGCAACCGATACATCCAATAAACAATTTCAATTAGCAACAGATTTTATTAATTACACCAATCGATCTGTTTTTTTAACAGGAAAAGCCGGTACAGGCAAAACCACTTTATTAAAACATATTCGTACACATGGTGTAAAGCAAATGGCTGTTGTTGCACCAACTGGTGTAGCTGCAATTAATGCAGGTGGTGTAACTATACACTCTTTTTTTCAATTACCATTTGGCCCGTTTATACCAGAAGGTTCAGCCAATCAATTCAATCAGTTAAACGCTGTTGATAAACATCAACTAATTGGTAGAATAAAAATTAATGGTGAAAGAAGAAAAATATTTCAACAATTAGAACTCTTAATTATTGATGAAATTAGTATGGTTCGTGCCGATGTAATTGATGCCATTGATACTGTATTAAAACATTTTAGAAGCCGCCACTCAGAGCCTTTTGGAGGTGTACAAGTTTTATTTATTGGCGATATGTTTCAGCTGCCCCCTGTTGCTAAAGAAGAAGAATGGAGTTTGTTATCTCAATATTATAATAGCCCATATTTTTTTAGTAGTAAAGTAGTAGAAACTCAACCTCCAGCTTATATAGAACTAACTAAAATTTATCGTCAAACCGATCAACAATTTATTCAAGTTCTTAACCAAATAAGAAACAATGAGTTGGATGAAGATGCTTACGAATTGTTGCATCAATATTATAAACCCAATTTTCAACCAACTGAAAACGATGAATACATTACATTAACAACACACAATGTAAAAGCCGATGCCATAAATGTTGAACAAATAGAAAAGCTAACCAATCAATATCATTTTTTTAATGCCGACGTAAAGCAAGAGTTTTCTGAAAAAAGTTTTCCTGCTGAAGAAGTATTGAAACTTAAAATTGGTGCTCAAGTAATGTTTATTAAAAACGATTTAGATAAAGCCAAAAGATATTTCAATGGTAAAATTGGCATAGTTGAAAAAATTGAAGAGGAGAAAATTTTTGTACAATGCAATGACGAACCCACACCAATTGAAGTTAAAAAATATGTTTGGGAAAACATTCGTTACTCATTGAACAAGCAAAGTCAAAAAGTAGAAGAAGAAGTAATTGGTTCTTTCACACAATATCCATTAAGATTGGCTTGGGCAATTACCATACATAAAAGTCAGGGATTAACTTTTGAAAAAGCAATTATAGATGCAGGTAAAGC
>JAGOUF010000513.1 GCA_018061385.1 Chitinophagaceae bacterium
TTATAAGGCTTACACAAGATACAGCTACTATTATAACCCTAGGTAATAAGTACAATAGGTCTATTTACAGCAGTAGACAATTGACCAATATTTTTTCGAAGAAAAATACTGTGAGTGAATTGGAAGAATAATTGAATTGATTTTTTAGAGTTATAAATATTATTTGTATTGGTATAAAATAATTTGTAGCAGTTAATGAATCATTCTACTCATGGCAAAATCAGCAAAAAAAATGCTATCGTATTGTGCCATAAAATTTACTATTATTAATGAGTATCATGCATCACTTGCACCAGAAATTGTAAAAAAATTAGATGATTTACGACAGTTAATACTAAAAGTAATTCCCAATGTAACTGAATGCATTGGCTACAATATGCCCACATTTAAACTTCAAAAAAACATTATTCATTATTGTGCTTATAAAAAAAATTGGTATTTATCCAACACCTACACAATTGAATTTTTTAAAAGTGAATTGACTGAATACACTATATAGAAAGGTGCAATTCAACTACAGTTAAGCAAGCCTTTACCTAAAAAATTACTTCAAAAATTATTGCCTTTAACTTAGCAAAAGAAAAAAAAGTTACTAGCAAACCATAGAAAAAAGCCCTAGAAAAGCCTAAAACACATTGTCATAAAATGTCTCCATTTAGGCAATTGTAAAAGTGTTAATCAATGAAATGTAGGGCTATTGGGAGTGGTTTAGAAAAGATAGACTAATTATAAAATCGGGTTACCTTGAAATGGGAAAAACCGTTTGCACTTGGACTACTTATATTAAAAAAGGGGGAAGTGTATAAGATCAGCAAGAAAAAGTAGCGAAAGCAATTTATACTTTACAAAATAATTATTTATATTACAACTTCGGTTTTAATTAAAACAAAATAACAATGTTGTCTCAACCAATTTATCCATGTATTTGGTTTAATAATCAAGCACAAGAAGCAGCAACTTTTTACTGTACGCTTTTTAGTGATGCCAAAATAATATCTGGTAATCCAATAGTTACTCAATTAAGCATTGGAGGTATAAAGTTAATGTTACTGAATGGTGGCAATAAGTACCAACCAACAGCAGCTATATCCTATTATGTTTATTGCAGCAGCAAAGCTGAGCAAAAAAAAATATACGATGCTTTTACAGAAAAAGGAAAAATACTAATGCCATTAGACAAGTATGTTTGGAGTGAACAATATGCTTGGGTTGCAGATGAATATGGAGTAAATTGGCAATTAGATATTTCTCCCATAAACTCAACACAAACAATTGTACCAAGTTTATTGTTTGCCAATGAAAAGTTTACATTGGTTAAAGAAGCTGCAAGTATGTATACGAGCATTTTTCAAAATTCAACAATATTGTTAGAATCACCACATGATGCAAATCCAACTATCCCAGACGGAACTCTATTGTTTACTCAATTTAAATTGAATGGTTTTATTTTCAATGCTATGAGCAGCAATTATGCCCATGATTTTGATTTTTCGCCAGGCAATTCATTTGTAATTGAATGTGAAAATCAGCAGGAAATAGACTTTTATTGGGAGAAGCTAGGAGACAATGGAAGGTATGATATGTGTGGTTGGTTGGCAGATAAATATGGTATTTCTTGGCAAATTACACCATCAATATTAGGAACATTGATGAGTGATGCTGAAAAAAGTAAAAGAGTAATACAAGCTTTTTTGCAAATGCAAAAGTTTGATATTGAAACGCTATTAAACGCATAACTCTTAACAAAAAATAGTTTTATATGAGTTATTCAGTTTACGGATTAACCAATTGTGATGTTACTCAAAAAGCCATTAAATGGCTAAAAGAACACAATATTGATTTTGAATTTAAAAACAATAAAATCGAGGTATTTACTGAACCTCAATTACAAAATTGGTGTACGCAAGTTGGTTGGGAAAAGTTGTTGAACAAAAGAGGTACGTCATTTAAAGGATTGCATCCTTTGGTTCAATTAAATGCAACCACAGAAAATGCAGCCATTGAAATTATGAAGGAAAAAACAAGTACCATTAAACGCCCATTAATTGAAAAAAATGGCAAAATAGTTACGCTTGGTTTCGATACAAAAAAATACGAGATAGCTTATTTATAAACTATCTCGTATTCATTTTTGTTCGGTATGAGATACTAAGGGAAAATTCCTAATTCAGAATAGCTAGTAGCTACTTTATTAATAGCATTTACATAAGCTGCTGTACGCATATCTGGTATTGATGGATCTGCTTTCCAAATATCCATGATTTCTCTAGTTGCAGCAATCATAGTTTCTTCTAATCCACTATGAACTAAATCAACCTCATCTGCACCATGTAAAATTAAATCTCTTTCTTTTTGATCTACTTTTTTACCACTTAATTCTTCAATTTGAGAAAGAATATGTGTGTTCATATTTTCGGTAAATCTTTTCTCCATTCTACCATATCTAACGTGGCTTAAATTCTTTAACCACTCAAAATAAGATACAGTTACACCACCAGCATTTAAATACATATCTGGCACAACCAATGTACCTTTTG
>JAGOUF010000514.1 GCA_018061385.1 Chitinophagaceae bacterium
CTTGTATTTACTGCACCAACCATACTATCGTATTGTGTGTAAACCCAACGTTTAGAAGCAATATTTGGAATTTGAATTATTTGTTCAGCCACTGCTTTTACATCTGTAATATCTTCAACAGTATTAATATCAAATGCAGCAATCTTTTCAAAATATTTAGGCTCTCTATATTCTCTTGTATATTGTGGTGCACCACCTCCCAAAACCAATTCATAAGCAGGAACTTCAGCTTCTAAAACACCATGCATATAAAATTTCAACAAACCATCATCGGTAACTTCTCCAATATTTGATGCAGATAAATCCCATTTTTCAAAAATATCTAACACTTGTTTTTCTTTCCCTTTTTCTACTACAATTAACATTCTTTCCTGGCTTTCACTCAACAACAATTCCCAAGCTTTCATGTCTTTTTGACGAGTAGGCACTTTTTCCAAATCAATCCTCATACCAACACCACCTTTTGCACTCATTTCTGCAGTGCTGCAAATAATGCCAGCAGCACCCATGTCTTGCATCCCAACAATGGCATCAGTTTCTATCAATTCTAAACAAGCTTCTAATAATTTTTTCTCTTGAAAAGGGTCGCCCACTTGTACTGCAGGTAATTCTTGCACACTTTCACTTGTAATATCTGCACTTGCAAAACTTGCTCCACCAATACCATCTTTACCAGTTGCACTGCCAACAAAAAATACAGGATTGCCAATGCCTTCTGCAGTTGCACTAATCATTTTTTTACTTTCCATTATGCCCACACTCATTGCATTTACCAAAGGATTGGTATGATAACAATCTTCAAAATAAACTTCACCGCCAACTGTTGGTACACCAAAACAATTGCCATAATGACCAATACCATGCACCACACCTTTTAATAAGTGTTGCGTTTTCTTTTCTTTTAAATTGCCAAAACGCAGGCTGTTTAAAGATGCAATTGGCCTTGCACCCATGGTAAAAATATCACGTTGAATTCCACCAACGCCAGTAGCTGCCCCTTGAAAAGGTTCTAATGCACTAGGGTGGTTATGACTTTCAATTTTAAATACAACTCCAAAACCATTGCCCATATCCATTAAACCTGCATTTTCTTCTCCAGCAGCAACCAGCATTCTTCCACCATCTCTTGGTAAAGTTTTCAACCATTTAATGGAGTTTTTGTAGCTACAATGTTCACTCCACATAGCACTAAAAGTACATAGCTCAGTAAAGTTGGGTGTACGTCCTAACTTTTGTTTAATCAACTCAAATTCATCGGCAGTTAAACGTAATTGTTCGGCTGTTTTAACGGTAATTTCCATTGTATAAAATGTATATTTTGGTAACAAGCAGTAACACAAATATCAACTGTAGTTGCGTCGCACACTTGTACGATTGATTATAAATGAACAGTAAAAAAAGTTAATCTACTTGCCGCAAATGTAAGTAACCCAAAGATGGCTACAATGCTAAGTTTTCCCAACTATTTACACATCATTTCAGAATTAAGCCAAAATTTTAAAGTCAAAACCTAAAAGTTTAGGAACTAAAAATTAGTTACTAGCATTCAGCATCTAGTATCCTCACCTATAAAAATTTCATCCCTTACTTTTACACAAAATAATTATCCTCTTGACACCTTCTGTAGCTGTTGTAATTCTTAATTATAATGGAAGAAATTTTTTAGAACAATTTCTTCCATCGGTTATTTCATCTACGTATTCCAATTGTTCAATTATTGTTGCGGATAATGCTTCAACAGATAATAGCGTAGAGTTTGTTCAACAACATTTTCCTAGTATTCAAATATTATTGAATTTGAATAATGATGGTTTTGCAGGAGGTTATAATTGGGCTTTAAAAAGGGTAGAAGCCGATTATTACGTACTACTAAATTCTGATGTTGAAGTAACACCGAAATGGATTGAACCTGTAATTGACTTAATGGAATTGAACAAAGACATTGCAGCTTGTCAGCCAAAAATTTTATCATGGCACAATAAAACACAATTTGAATATGCAGGTGCAAGTGGTGGTTTTATAGATGCTTTGGGTTATCCTTTTACTAGAGGTAGAGTTTTTGATGTTTGTGAAAACGATGAGCAACAATACAATACAGCCGAACCTATATTTTGGGCAACAGGTGCAGCCATGTTTGTACGTAGTAAAGTGTTTCACCAACTCAATGGTTTTGATGGTTCATTTTTTGCCCATATGGAAGAAATAGATTTATGTTGGAGAATGCAATTGGCTGGTTATTCAATTTATGTGCAACCTGCATCTGTAGTGTATCATGTAGGTGGAGGAACTTTACCAAAAGGGTATCGTAAAACGTATTTAAATTTTCGTAATAACCTCATCATGTTATCTAAAAATTTGCCTGTTAAAGAAAAAATTTATAAAATCCCTATACGCTTTATACTAGATGGAATAACAGCATGTAAAGATTTGTTTTCGGGCAATTCTATTACTTTTAAAGCAGTTTTTAATGCTCATATAGCTACAGTAAAATGGTGGTTTTTCGGAGAAAAAAATAAACAAACTAAAAAAACATTA
>JAGOUF010000515.1 GCA_018061385.1 Chitinophagaceae bacterium
CCAATACGAATGTTTCTATCTACTTCATTTTTGCGTTGATCGGTTAATTCTAACAATTGATTTAATACCAACTGTGGATAAACAGCAGAGGTTGTTTGTTCTATACAACCATGTGGATATTGAATTAAATAATTCAATCTTTTTTGTAAATTAATTGCAGGAATAGATGAAATTTCTACTGTGGCTTTACTCGTATTTTCTTCTCCAATAATATTTACAGCACTATTAATTGTTTGCCCTGGTTGTACTGTAAATTCTTGAACTTTTGTAATGAATGAATTTGGATTGCGAACATCAATTTCTGTTTGGTATTTTGCTACAAGCTTGCCCAGACCAGCATTGATGTTTATTTTACCAATACCTGTTTTGTTTTTTACTTTTACTTGTACATAAGCAACACCTTCGTTGCTATTCATAAAATCTACATTTTTTACTTTTACTACTTCAAAAAAATCGCTATTGAGCATACTGATTGTTGGATAAGTTTTGCTTGCATTTTCTGTAAAAACAGAAATAGGAATCGTCAATTCTTCACTTGGTGCAACCACTCTTGGAATGGTTGGTAAAATCATTAAAGGAGCTTTTACTTGAACTGCTTTTTCTGCCATTCCATAAGCTCCTGTATTGGCAGCAATTACCATTACTCTTACACTACCCATATAAGCAGGCAATGTAAACTGATGCGTTTTGCTACTTCCATTGCTTTTAAACGGACCAAAATATTTTACAATTGGTGCAAAGCGATTTGCCTTACGTGTTTTGGCTGCTAGTTCTGCTTCTGCATCTCCACCAATGGTTAATATTCTTTCCATTTCTGTTCCCCAAGCACCAATTACATAATCATACACATCCCAAGTTTTAATACCCAACGCTTCTTTTTCATAAAATGCGTTGTGTGGATTGGGTGTTTTAAAACGTGTAAGATCTAACAAGCCTTCATCTACAACAGCAATTACATAACTCATGTTTTTGTTGTTCTTTTCTGAAACAGTAATTGATGTGTTGGTTTCTGGTTTAATTACATCGTTCATTTTTATTACAGGATATAAATACGTGTTTTTATCTTCTATTGTAATGGGAATTACACCATACATTCTTATTGGCAAATCGTTAATGGTTTGTGCATGTGGTTGCAATAAACTTACATGTACATAAATATTTGGACTCATTTCTTTGGTAGCAGTAAATTGATAATTGGTTTCGCCTTGTTGCGTTTCTACCATAAATGTTTGTACAACTTTACTGCCCGATTCAATGCTAACAATTGCCCTTCCTCCTTTACTTGACGGAATACTTAAGTCAACTTTTTCCCCTACATTGTAGGTTGTTTTGTTGCTCTTAAATGCCAACATAGTAGCATTGCTTGCATCGTTGTTGCTGCTTCTGGTTTGCCAACTATCGTCATCTACCGAAAATGCTTTGCCTGTTACATGCCCACTCCTATTGTCTTTAACCAACATTAAATATCTGCCATAATCGCCTTCATTAAATTGTACATCAACAAAACCCTTTCCATTGTTTAAAATAAGCTCATTGGTTTTAATGAGTTTGTTTACGTTGCTTTGTGTAAAATTGCTCAAGTTGTCGCCACTATTGTCCCACCACCAACGCCATTGAATTTTATACAAATGAACACTTACGTTGGTGCTTCCTGCACTTAAAGAACCATTGGTATTTACATCAACAATATTGAAGCGATGTTTTTTATTACTTGCTAAATAATTGTATTGACTGTTTGTATTAGGCACTTGCACACCAATATAAGAACTGTATGCATGAAAAGGCATAGAAACATTGTCTACACTAAAATTTCCTCCCGGCTCAAATACTTTTACCATAAGATTGGCCAACAACATGCCTGGAGGTTGCACTCCAATTGTAAAAGATGGATTAATTGTTGCTGTTCCTGTTGCACTTAAAGCACCATCGAAAATAGTTTTGTTTTGCGTAGTGAAACTAGATGTTGGGTCATCGAATACATAACTGCTAAAAGCATCGAAAGTTGTTGGCTTTGTATACAATTGAGCATCTACCCTTGCTTTTAAGTTTTGTGCAGTAGCACCAAATAACCACTTGGCACTTAAGGTAGCATTGGTTGTTGCGTTTTTTCCCAATGCCGTTGCCCCATTAAAATCTATATTAATTTTTAAACGATTGGGCATTACCGTTTCTATCTTTAATTTTTTCTCGAAAACAGCACCACCAATTTTAATTTTACAAAACCAATTTCCTGTTGGCACACTTGCGTCAGTAGCAGTTTTAAAAACATTAAATCCATCTGCAGCATTGGTAATAACTGATCTTTTGTACAGTTGCCCTCTTGGAGAAATTAACTCCATTTCTATAGGATGATCTTTGGGTAATTTTTGTTCTTTATCTTCTACAATAAATCCAATAAACAAACTATCGCCTGGCCTCCAAACACCACGTTCACCAAAAATAAATCCCTTAATTCCGTTTTTCACTTCTGCCCCACTAATATCAAATTTTGCTAACGACAAACTACTGCCTTCGTCAAGTTTTAAATAACTTCT
>JAGOUF010000516.1 GCA_018061385.1 Chitinophagaceae bacterium
GATGGTATAGTTGATGACGGTTGGGCATTAGATGATATTGAAGTATTTGCCCCAGCAGCCCCAACAGTTGCAACTGGTACACATACTAATGTTACCACATCATCGGTTACTTTAGCTGGTAATATAAGTAATAATGGTGGTAATACGGTTACAGCAAGTGGTGTGGTAATTTCTACTTCACCAGCCCCAGTACGTGGTGGTTTTGGCGTAATTGATTCAGCAACTAATCCATTAGTAACAGGTGGTGCATTTACAGTAAATGTGGGCAATTTATTTACTGCAACAACATACTACTACCGTGCTTATGCAGTAAATGGAGTAGGTACAAGTTATGGTGCAGATAGCTCATTCACTACTAATGCATCAGCTGTAGTGCCTACTGTACTTAGAACAACTGCTAGTAATGTACAAGCTTATAGCGCAACAGTAGGAGGTAACATTACTTCTGATGGAGGCTCAGCTGTATTTGCAAGTGGTGTAGTATATAGCACTACTCCTAACCCATCATTATTTGGTTTTGGTGTGGTAGACTCTACTACAACCCCTGCAGTAACAATTGGTTCATTTAGTGTTAATCCAGCTGGTTTATTGCATTCAACTAAATATTATTATCGTGCTTATGCTACCAACTCGGTAGGTACTGCATATAGTGTTGAAGATAGTTTTACAACATCACCTGTTGTTAGTAGTTTACCATACATGCAAAATTTCGATTCAGTAGGTAATACTGGATGGAGTAGTGTTATTGTAAATGGTACTTTAAATAATTGGGTACTTGGAACTCCAGCAAAAACCTTCTTAAATGGAGCTGCTTCTGCACCAAATGCATGGGTAACCAAATTAACAGGAAACTATGATGATGGTCATGATGCGGCAGTTGTATCTCCTCAATTTGATTTTACAACAGCAACAGCAAGTCCAATATTAAGGTTTAAACATAAGTTTGTTACCGAAACAAATTGGGATGCAATGGTTGTAGAAATGTCGGTTAACGGTGGTGCATGGACCAAATTAGATAATAATGTTGGTACAGGAACTAACTTTAATACGGCATTAAGTACAGCTTGGTATAATAATGTAAGTGCAAGTGGACCAATTACACCAAATAAATTTTCAGGTAATCCAGGTTCAGCAAACTATTCAAGCCAGGTAAATGGTTGGATTACATCTGCTACCTCATTAGTAGGTGCAGCAGGGCAATCAAATGTTAAAATCCGCTTCCGTTTTGGATCAGATGGTTCTGGCAATGCAGAAGGATTTGCGATAGACGATATTGAGGTATTTGCTCCTTCTGCACCAACAGTAGTAACAGGTACAAAAATCAATGTTACCACATCATCTGTAACATTAGCGGGTAACATTACCAATAATGGAGGTAATAGTATTACAGCAAGCGGTTTTGTTATTTCTACTTCTCCTACTCCTGTTGTTGGAGGTTTTGGTGTAATAGATTCAGCAACAAACCCATTAGTTACAGGTGGTGCATTTACAATTAATGTGGCTAATTTAAGTTTAGCTACAACATACTACTACCGAGCTTATGCAGTAAATAGTGTAGGCACAAGTTATGGTGCAGATAGCACATTTACAACCAATGCTTCATCTGTTATTCCTACTGTGTTAAGAACAGCTGCCATAAACATTGGAACTACTACAGCTACTATTGGAGGTAACATTACTTCAGATGGTGGTTCGGTGGTATTATCTAGTGGTGTGGTTTATTCAACTACTCAAAACCCAGCATTATTTGGTTCAGGTGTAATTGATTCAACAACAAGCCCTGCAGTAACAACAGGATTATTTAGCGTTAATCCAGCTGGATTATTGCATTCAACCAAATATTATTACCGTGCTTATGCAACTAATGCAGTTGGTACTGCTTATAGTTTACAAGATAGTTTTGTAACCTCTCCAATTGTTAATACATTACCTTACACTCAAAACTTTGAAGGTGTTACAAACACTGGTTGGAGTTCTAATATTGTAGGTACTGGTTCAAACACATGGGTACTTGGTACACCTGCTAAAACTTTCTTAAATGGAGCTTATTCGGGTACAAAAGCTTGGGTAACAAGCTTAACAGGTAACTACGCAGGAACTGAAAATTGTGCTGTTACTTCACCACAATTTGATTTCACTTCATATACTGCTACCCCAATTCTACGTTTCCGTCATAAAATGGATATAGACAATGATGCAACTTGGGATGGAGGTGTAATTGAAATTTCAATAAATAATGGAGCTTGGACTGCATTAGACAATGCCACAGGAACAGGTACAAACTTTAACAGACCAACTGCATATGCTTGGTACAATGATGTCTCGAACAACAACCTTCATACTGGTTCAATGTTTACTAATATTACAACAACATACGCTTCGCACGTAAATGGTTGGATTGAGTCTGCTGTACCTTTAACAGGTGCTGCAACGCAATCAAATGTAAAAGTTCGTTTCCGTTTTTATGCTGATGGATTTACAGACGAAGGTTGGGCAATAGATGATATCGAAGTAGTAAATGTAGTAACACC
>JAGOUF010000052.1 GCA_018061385.1 Chitinophagaceae bacterium
GTTCTGCAACTAAGGGATCAAAAGGGGTAACCCATTTACCATCGCTATTTTTGGGTCTGGCAAAACCTGTTTTTTTATCAAATACATTTCGCCAATATAACCCACGTTTCATGTATTCTCTATATTTACTGGAGTACCCTAATCTTTTAGCAACTTGTGCAATACACCAATCATCAAAAGCATATTCCAAAGTTATGGTAACACTGCTGCCAGCTTTATCTTGTGGTACAAAACGATAATCTCTGTATAAATTACTTGCACGTATATTTTGATTGGCACTTGCCTTCATTGCTTCAAAAGCTTTGTTGTAATCGAAGCCTGTAATGCCTTTTAAAATTGCATCGGCAATTACAGGAATTGCATGATACCCTGTCATACAATTGGTTTCATTAAATTGCAAATCCCAAACTGGTAACAACCCATGTTGATCGTAAAATATTAAATATGAATTGATGAATGCTGGAACAAGTTCTGTTTGTGTAAGTGTTAACAATGGATTGGCTGCACGAAATGTATCCCATAAAGAATGAACACTATAAACAGATTTTCCATGTTGTAATTTACCATTGGTGCCTTTGTAATTTCCATATCTATCGCTAAATCTATTGGGTGCTAAAAACGTGTGATACAATGCTGTATAAAAAATTTGTTTTACAGCCAAGTTATCTGTTCTAATTTGTAATTTTCTCAATTCACGTTCCCAAATATTTTCTGCTTCAATTTTTACTCTATCAAAATCCCAATGTTTAATTTCATTCAAGCTTTCTAAAGCACCTTCAACATCGGCAGTACTTAAGCCAACTTTCATTAAAATTTTTTCGCCTTTTTTGGTTGAAAATTCTAAGCAAGCTTTTACATCTTTTCCAGTTGTTTGGTTACTATCCAATAATATATCATTGGTAAATAAGCTTAACTTTTTGATTGGTTTATTCAGCTTTACAGCAAAAAATATTTTTTGATTTTGAGCCCAACCTTTGCTAAACCTATATCCAATAAATGTTGTATCGTTTATTTGTTTAAAACTGGTTTCTGTTGCTTCATCCCAATTAACGGCAAAACCTAAATCAAAACGAATAATCGATTTCTTACTTTCAGGAAAAGTATACCTATGAAAACCGCAACGAATGGTTGTTGTTAGTTCTGCCCAAATATCAAAATTTTTTAATTGTACTGCATAATAACCTGGCTTTGCCGATTCTTGTTTATGAGAAAATTTACTTATAATTTTAGCTGAACTTGCACTTACGTCTACCATTGGCATTACAGAAATATCACATAAATCGCCAATTCCTGTTCCACTTAAATGTGTATGACTAAAACCTTGAATAATACTATCGCTGTAATGATAACCACTTGTCCAATCCCAGCCATTTCTACCATTATCTGGACTTAATTGTACCATACCAAATGGCATTGTTGCTCCAGGATAAGTATGACCATGACCTCCAGTACCAATGAATGGATTTACAAAATCAACCAATCGTTGTTGTGCAAAACTAGCAATGGTTAAAAGCAATGTTGTTACCAACATTATTTTTCGCATATTAAAAAATTTAAGTGCTGAAAATAAGACATAAAAAAACGGCTGAAATAATTTCTTATTCAGCCGTTGTGCAAATTGTTATTTGGATAATTTAAAATGGCAAATCATCTAAAGGTTCTGTAATATCTTGTGCAGCTGGCATTTGTTGTGCTGGCTGTTGTGCATACTGATTTACGGGTGGTTGATTGTAATTGTTGGGCTGTGGAGTTGATTGATATTGCTGATTGGGTTGATATTGTTGGTTTGAACCACCTTCATTTGAACCATTATCGGAATTTTTAGAACCCAATAATTGTATCGTTAAAATTCGTAACGATAATGAAGCCCCCGTTTTTCCATCTTGTGTTGTATAAGACCTAACATCTGGATTTCCTTCAGCATAAACTTGCGTTCCTTTTTTTAAATATGGTGCAATGGCTGTTTTGTCTGTCCAATAAGCACATTCAACCCAAACTGTTCTATCTTTTGGATTGCCTTGAGCATCTTTGTACTTTTCGGTGTGAGCAACGCTAAAATTAATTACATTTTTTCCGTTTACGTTGTTTACAATGGCATCTTTTCCAAGATTGCCAATTACTAAAAGCTTAATCATAATTTTTCGTTTTGGTAAATTAGTTTAATAATAAATTATGATGTAAATAAACACAAGGTTCTTACATTTTGCTAAAAATTTTATCCACGTTCAATAAATGTCTCAAAATCAATCTAAATGAATGAATTAAAACTATAAAAAAAGCCCTCTTGTAAAAACAAGAGAGCCTCTAACGATTGCTTGCCATATGAAATTCTTTAACTGATGTACTGTGCCGGCAAGCTAGCCTCACTATTCGTGTTCACAATCAGTTGCTAATAATTACTTCTTTGTAGTATCAGCAGAAGGAGCCATAGTAGTATCCTTCTTAGTTGTATCAACTGGAGCTACAGCAGCGGCAGCAGCAGCAACTGAATCTTTGTAAGTTTGAGAAGCAGTGTCAGGTCCAGCAGCTGGAGTTTCAGCGTTGTTACAAGCTACAAAACCTACGATTGCTAATAATGCAAATACTTTTTTCATTTTTTGAGTTTTAAATTTTTGAGTAATTTCAACTTAATACCTCACCAGTAAAAAAGGTAACCCATCTTTTTAAAAAAAATTTAAAAATTTTTTTTAACGCTTTCGAGGGTTACTTTTAATACCCTAATTGTATAAATAAAACAAGACTGTGAAATCGGAGTTTACTGAACAAGCATTATTGAAAGGATTGGCAGAAAATGACAGTAAGGCCATTGAAACCATATATAAAGACAACTTTAATATGGTTCAAAACTACATTTTGAACAACAATGGTACTTACGATGAAGCTAGAGATATTTTTCAAGAAGCAATGATCGCCTTGTACGAAAAAGCACAAACTGATTCGTTTGTTCTAACCTGTAGAATTAACACTTATGTTTATTCTATATGCAGAAGGTTATGGCTGAAGCGATTGCAACAACTAGGAAGATATTCTAACCAAGTTGATGGGCTCGAAGAAACTGTTCAGGTAGAAGAAGATCTTGAAATACACGAAAAACGCAATACCGATTTTATAATCATGGAAAGAGCGTTAAACAGTTTAGGCGAACCTTGTAGAAGTTTAATTGAAGGATTTTATTTAAAAAAGTTGGATATGCAGGCATTATCGAAAGAATTTGGTTACACCAATGCCGATAATGCCAAAACCCAGAAGTACAAATGCTTAATGAGATTGAAAAAATTATTTTTTGCACAATATAATATAGGAGAGTGATGATGGACGATATTTTACTTTTACAAACGATTGAACGTTACTTAGACGGGAAAATGTTGCCTGATGAAAAAGCTTTTTTTGAACAACACCGCAAAAACGTTCCAGAAATAGACCAAATGGTGGTAGAACATACTATGTTTTTACACCAAATGGAAGATTATTCTGCTAACCATAATTTAAAACACAGCCTACACGAAGTACACGATAAATTATTATCATCTGGTGCTATTAATGAAGGTGGCACTATTTCTACCAAAGGTAAAGTTGTTCAAATTTGGAACAAATACCGTAGGGTAACTGCTATTGCTGCTGTAGTTGGTGGTGCAATTGCTTTAATGATTAGTGGTTTGGTGGCATTTTTTGCTCCTG
Source organism: Chitinophagaceae bacterium (assembly GCA_018061385.1). Classification (GTDB taxonomy): domain Bacteria; phylum Bacteroidota; class Bacteroidia; order Chitinophagales; family Chitinophagaceae; genus UBA1930. The sequence continues at coordinate 3,679 of JAGOUF010000052.1, forward strand.
TTAATAAACAGGCCATTCAAGAGTTGGGGCAAGAAGTTGAAAAATTGAAGCAAAGCCAACGCTATCAAGGCAATAAAATTCATGAAGTAGAATCCAAAATACCAAAAGATGCAGAAGTAAGAGGTGGTGGTTCAGGTTTTTTAATTGATGCTAAAGGATATATTATTACCAATGCTCACGTTTTAAAAGGTGCCAGCTTTGCAAATGTTTACAACAATGGCAAAGAATATAAAACCAAGATTGTTTTTAAAGATGAAGTAAGAGATTTGGCCATTCTTAAAATTGCTGATGAGGACTTCACTCCTTCTAAAACATTGCCTTATGGTATTAGTAAAACGCCAGTTGATTTAGGTGAAGAAATATTTACTCTAGGTTATCCAAGAAACGAAATGGTGTACAATATGGGTTATTTAAGTGCAAAAACTGGTTACTTAGGTGATACGTTGAGCTGCCAAATACAAATGAGTGCCAATCCTGGTAATAGTGGTGGCCCTGTTTTAAATAAAAATGGAGAAGTAATTGGCGTATTAAGTACAAGAGAAAAACAATCAGAAGGTGTAACATTTGCAATTACTAGCAAATACATACATAAAATGGTGGATGAATTGAAAAAATCTGATACTGCTTATCAAAGAATAAAAGTACAATCTTATTCATCTATAAAAGGAATGAATAGAGTTGAGCAAGTTAAAAAAATGGAAGATTGTATTTTCTTAATTAGAGCTTACAATTAATTTCTATAAGAATTTATAAAAAAATCCTGCAACATCATTTGCAGGATTTTTTTGTAGCTAGTATACTTGATTATATCTCATTATATTTAACACATATATCCAACAATCTACTTAATAAGAAACCTTAGATTTGCCAAATGAAAATTTCGAATGAAACAAAAGTTGGTGCATTAACTTCTATAATTATTGTACTACTCATACTAGGATTTAACTTTTTAAAAGGAAAGAGTTTATTTAAAACTGGTGAGTTTTTATATGCCGATTTTGATGAAACTAAAGGCATTATGATTTCTAATCCAGTTTTTGTAAACGGTTTCCAAGTAGGTTCTGTTTATGAAATTAACAATACAGATTTAACATTAAAAAAAATTAGGGTTGGTATAAAACTTAAACAAGAATATCAAATTCCAACCAATTCACTTGCTTATATAGATGCCAATCCTTTGGGAACAAATAGTTTGGTTATTCAACTAGGCAATAGCAAAGATTTTTTACCCAACAATGCTTCACTAAATACATTTCAAAATCCAGGTTTATTGGGAGAATTAAAAAATACATTAACACCGGTTACAACTCAAATAAATACTACTGTTAAAACATTGGATAGCGTTTTAAAAAACATGAATTCTATTTTCGATCTCAACACAAAAAACAATTTACAAACAGTAGTTGCCAATATTAATTTAATGACGGCTAAATTATTAGCTAGCTCAACATCGTTACAGCAAATGATGACTGAACAAACAGGCAGCATTGCCAAAAGCATGGATAATGTAAATAGCTTTACCCAAAATCTATCATCCAATAACGAAAAAATCACAAGTACCATTAACAACCTTGAAAAAACAACACACAATTTATCTGAAGCAGATATTAGTGGTTCTGTAACTCAACTAAAAACTTCGATTGAAAAACTAAACGGCATTTTACATAAGTTAGATAGTAAAGAAGGATCGTTAGGGTTGTTAATGAACGATAAAACTTTGTACAACAATTTAACCAACACAGTTAGAAGTGCCAATATTTTATTAGACGATTTAAAAACGCATCCAAAACGATATGTAAATATTTCAGTTTTTGGTAAAAAAGACAAAAGCACTCCTTTAACAGCTCCACTAAACGATTCTATAAAATAATATGCTCAAAAAACTGTTGTTCATTTTTATTGCAACGCTTTTAAGTGTTGTATCAAAAACGGTATTTGCACAACAACGTACAGATACTTTACAACCAGGAAAAGTGTTGAATGTGCTTTTTGCCGATAGAATGAATATTCAAAAAAAAGATTCTAATCAACAATTTATTTCATTGGTGGGCAATGTAAAAGTAAGCCAAGGCAACACTTTGTTTTATGCTGATAGTGCTGTATTAAATCAACAAGCAAATACACTAGAATCGTTTGGACATGTGCATATTAACGATGCAGATAGCATACACACTTATGCAGATTATTTAAAATATTTAGGCAAAGAAAAAAAAGCATATTTAAAAAAGAATGTTCGTTTAACAGATGGCCGAGGAATATTAACTACAGATGAATTGGAATATGATGTAAACACCAAAATTGGCACATACAAAAAAAGTGGCAAAGTTGTAAATGGTAAAACCATACTTACCAGTAAAGAAGCTTTGTACTACGGAGAAACTAGAGATATTTATTTTACTAACAAAGTAGTTTTGATTGATCCAGGTTATAAAATTTATACAGATACTTTATTGTACAATACTTACACCAACGTTACCACATTTGTGGCTCCAACAAAAATTGTAACAGATGGAAGAACCATTAAAACCAAGGATGGTTACTACGACTTAAAAAGAAAAAAAGCATACTTTGGTAAACGTCCAGAAATAGAAGATAGCAGTGGAACTATTAAAGCCAATGAAGTAGCTTTTGACGATAGCACAAATACAGCAGAATTTAAAGGCAACGTGGTTTACAAAGGAAAAGATACAGCCAAAGGTTTTGATTTAGTTGCCAATAAAGTGGCTACCAATAGTAAAAAAGGTTCTCTATTGGCAACAGAATCTCCATTGTTGATTATTAAGCAAGGTAAAGATTCAGTTTTTATAAGAGCCGATACTTTGTTTACAGCAAAACTGTCTGATTTATTGAAAGAAAAAAAAGTACCTAATTTAAGAGATACAGTTGAACACAGTTTATTCAATATAGATAAAAAAGATACTGACTCTAGCTCTGATAAATTTTTTGAAGCATATGCTCATGTTAGAATTTTTTCAGATTCGTTACAAGCCGTTGGCGATAGCTTATTTTATAGTTTAAAAGATTCGGTATTTAGATTGTTTAAAAGCCCTGTTACTTGGAGTCAAGAAAATCAACTATCTGGCGATACTATTTATTTATATTTAAAGAATAAACAACCCGAAAAAATCAGGGTTTTTGAAAATGCCATGGCCATAAGCGATGCAACAAATGGCTATTACAACCAAGTTGTAGGTAAAACCATCAATGCTTTTTTTGTTGATGGAAAAATTAATTATTTACGAAGCAAAGGAAGCCCTGCTGAAAGTATTTATTATGGAGTTGATGATTATGGCAAATTTTTTGGTGTAAATAAAGCCACCTCAGATGTTATTGATATGTATTTTTTACTAGGCAAGCCAGATAAAGTAGTTTTTAGAAATAAATTAGAAGGCACAACATATCCTATGCGTCAGGTAAACCATGAAACCATTAAAGTAAGAGGCTTTAAATGGTTACAAGATAAACGCCCAAAAAGTAAATTTGAAATTTTAAGCAATTAAATATGATAGGCGATTTAAAAAATAAATTTATTCATCCACTTAAAGAAATTTTACACGATAGTAGATCTATCGGAATTATACTTTTATTGTGCACAGCCATCTCTTTAATAATTGCCAATTTGCCTTCAATTAGTGCAGGTTATCAAAATTTTTGGGAGCATAGTTTTGACGGCACAACCAATCATCATTTGCATATTGGAATATTGGATTTGCCCAATTCATTTATTTTAGTAATTAACGATTTTTTGATGGCGTTTTTCTTCTTCCTTGCTGGCATGGAAATAAAAAGAGAATTGGTTCTTGGCGAATTGTCATCATTAAAAAAATCTCTATTGCCCATCTTAGCTGCAATTGGAGGAATGTTGGTTCCAGCTATTTTGTTTTCGCTATTTAACAAAGGCGATTCTCATCATATTGCAGGTTGGGCAATTCCAACAGCAACAGACATTGCTTTTACTTTAGGCGTAGCTTCTTTATTAGGAAATAAAGTACCTGTAGCACTAAAAATATTTATTACAGCATTAGCAATTATAGACGATTTAGGTGCTATTATAGTAATTGCATTGTTCTATGGTAGTCAAATAAAGTTTATGTTTTTATTGGCCTGTGCAATAATTGTTGCAGCTATTTATGCCTTAAATAAACTTAAAGTAAAATTTGGAATTGTACATATTGTTTTAGGTCTTGTATTGTGGTATTGTATGTTCAACTCTGGCATTCATGCAACAGTTGCAGGTGTTGTGCTGGCATTTTTAATTCCAGTAAATCAATTGTCTAAATTCGAATTAAAAATACATGCACCCGTATACTTTTTAATTATGCCATTGTTTGCCTTGGCCAATACAGCCATTACATTTCCTACAAATATTGCAGAAGCTTTAAATGGAAATTTAAGTTGGGGAATAATTGCAGGTTTGCTTTTAGGCAAACCAATAGGCATTTGTTTAGCTAGTTATTTTATGGTGCATAAAAATTATGCTCAACTACCTACAAAAACCAATTGGAATCAAATGATTGGAGCTAGCATTTTGTGTGGCATTGGCTTTACAATGAGTATCTTTATTGCAACCTTAGCTTTTACATCGGTAGAGGAACAGAACATTTCAAAAATTTCTGTATTGTTGGCATCTGCTGCTGCAATGATTATTGGTTTTATATGGCTGAAATTTAGTAAAGCAACTCCTACAACAAACAAGTCATCAACTGAGCCTATCGATGAATATCAAGATGAAGCTTTTGAAAACAATTAGCAACTTAAATTATCCTTTTAAATATCTAGCGAAACCTTGTGCCAACATACATTGAGCATAACCGTATGTCATCATTACAATTACACCCAAAAACTCCATATCAACATATTTAAATTTATGTATGGCAATGGTAGCATCTGAAATAATAAATAAAACAGCTCCAGGAATAAAAAATTGAATGGCCATATTTCTTTTACCTCTATTAGAAAAAATATTGGCAGCAAACACAGCCATTATACCTATAGAAATGGCATATACATAAACCGGAATTTCGAACTGAGGAAATGCAGCTATATCTAATTTCATAAAGTTATACATAGCAGCATATAAGCCTGTTAAAATGATTAAAGCAACTATAACTGTTTCATAATTGGTAGTGCTTTCAATAGGTTGTACTCTGTAAAAAAATATGGAGTAAAAAATATGTGTTCCTAAAAATGCTACCATACCCAAAGCAAAAAAAGTATCACTTGTTTGTGTAAGTAAAATATCGCCAATCCAAGCAAAAGTTAATCCTAAAAAAATCAACATTTTAGAACGTTGAAATCTGTTCTTTCTAGAATTTAAAAAAATGTATGCCATTAAAATTGGCATCAACAATATTTTGGAATAAAAATGAAAATTTACATTTTGTTGATACACAAAAAAGCTATCTAAAAACAATACCATCCAAAAAAGTATAATCCCGTTTTTCTTTAAAATTTGCATCTACTATAATT
>JAGOUF010000053.1 GCA_018061385.1 Chitinophagaceae bacterium
GAAAGATAGTTATTAAAAGATTCACCAAAAACTAAGTTGTTCAGTATTCAAAACTATTCTACACTACTTGATTGAAATTTGCTTGAAAGCCATTCATTTTTAGTAATTCTATACACAAAATTCAACTTAGGTAATTCACCAAAATACGTTACTTCTTGTTCTGCTATTTTTTGAATACCCAATCTAGTTATTGAAATTTGAGAACGAATATTTTCTGCTCCAATATGAAATTCAACGATTGAAACAAACTGAAAAATATAATCCAGTAGTAAACGTTTAACCATTTTATTGAATCCTTTACCCCAATATTCAATTGTGAAAAAAGTATATCCAATAAGTATGCTGTTATTTTCTGGATTGTAATCGTACAATCGAGTGCTACCAATTACACTACCTGTAGTTTTATCAATAATTTTAAATGCACCACTGCTTTTAATAGCACCTTCAAAAAAATTCTTAAACACTTCTCGTTGCCAACGTTCTTTATTGGGATGTTGTTCCCAAATTTTAGGATCTGACGCTGCAGTATACAAATCTTCAAAATCCATATCTTGTAATGGACAAAGCATTACTTTTTCGTTTTCTAGTATGGGTTGAATATTAATACTCATTATACTTTTTTTATTTTTTAGGTTTCCGATTACTAACTGAATTTTACGTTTTGAATTTATCGTATAAAATTATTGAGGTACAATGAAGGTACAAATATTGCTAAAACTACATTACTAAAATAGCTTTCTATGTGCAAACCCTTTTATAGCAATGCTTTCAGAGGTTTTACAATTTGTACAAATAGATTATTTAGAGCAATTACTTTCCGATACAAAACTTACTAAATATAAAATCTAACTGATCTTCATTCGTAATCTCACCTGTAATTTCTCCTAAATAATACAATGCCTGACGGATGTCTAATGCCAACAAATCGCTTTGAATGTTTTGGTTTAATCCTTCATGTACATCTTCAATTGCATTGAACAATTTTTGCAATGCATCAAAATGCCTTGCATTGGTAACAATGGTAGCTTCAGTATTAATTTGTCCATCAATGGCTTTATTAACCAATTCAGTTTTAAGATGAGTTATGTTTTGCTGTCCTTTAGCTGAAATAAATAGCGTGTTGCTAAATTTTTCAAATTTTCGAATCGCATTTTGCTCAATATCAACTTTATTGCCCACCAATAAATAGTTGAATTGTTGTTGCTCAAAATCGTTTACAACTTCTTGTAATGCAGCCTCATCTATTTCGTTTACATCAAATAAATATAAAATCAGATTTGCTACCCTCATTTTTTCGTAACTCTTCTCAACACCAATACTTTCAATGGTATCGCTTGTATGCGTTCTAATTCCTGCTGTATCAATTAGCCTAAATAAAACGCCATCTATGTTTAATACTTCTTCAATTGTATCTCTTGTTGTTCCTGCAATTTCACTAACAATTGCTCTGTTTTCGTTCAATAAAGTATTTAGCAAAGTACTTTTTCCTGCATTGGGCTTTCCAATAATAGCTACTTGAACTCCATTTTTAATAACATTTCCCAATTTAAATGATTGTAAAAGCATTTGAGTGGTAGTGTATAAATGATGAATTAAATTGTTCAATTGAGTTCTATCGGCAAATTCAACATCTTCCTGACTGAAGTCTAATTCCAACTCAATTAATGCAGAAAATTTTATTAACTCTTCTCTCAATGCTGAAAGCGTATTGGAGAAACCGCCTCTAATATTTTTTAATGCTGTATTTCTGCTAGCTTCTGTATTGCTAGCAATTAAATCGGCAACGGCTTCTGCTTGTGTTAAATCTAATTTACCATTTAAAAAAGCTCTTTGTGTAAACTCCCCAGCTTTAGCAATTCTACAGCCGTTTTGTACAATTGCTTGAATAATTTTTTCTTGAATAAAAGCCGATCCATGACAACTAATTTCAACTACATCTTCCCCAGTGTAAGATTTTGGATTTTTATATAAGCCAACAACCACTTCATCTAATACTTCACCATTATTTTTCAATAATCCTACGTGTAAAGTATGCGTAGCTTGAATGAGTAAATTTTTAGATGGAAACATGAGGTTTACAATTTCAATGGCTTTATTACCACTTAAACGTATAACACCAATTGCTCCTAAGCCTTGTGGAGTAGCTAAAGCAACAATTGTATCGTTCCAACCCATTTGTTTTGCCATGTAAAAAATTTAATTGCGAATGTAAAGTTTGTTGCATAAAAAATGTCCTGCAAAATTGCAGGACATTTTTTTATAGTTTCAATTAAATGATTAATCTTCAGAAACTTGGAATGTAATACTTTGTCTGTGACGGTAAATTACATTTCTACCATTTTGAACAGCTGGTTTCCAACCACCACCTTTTTTCAAAACACGCATTGCTTCTTCTTTTGTTCCATAACCTGGGTCATTTTCAGCATTAATTTCACTGATATTACCACTTTTGTCAACTATAAAAGAAAGAACAACAGTATATCTTCCGGCAGGTGCACCAGTATCAATTGGCACATTGCGATTTAAGTTACGCTCTAAGTATCTGCTCCAAGCTGCAAATCCACCAGGATATTCAGCAGGAATTTGTACTACGGTAAATACTTTGTTGTAATCTTCTTCTTGCTTAGGAGCTTCAACTTTACCAGTACCAGTAGCTTCAACAACTGGGGCAACAATGCCTTCGTCTTTAATACCTTCCTGCTTTTTTGTACCAATAACCACGTCCTCTAATTTTTCAATCTCAGGTGGTTTTTCGTCTTCCTTTACTTCCTCATCTTTTACAATTTTAGGAGGGGTAAATTTAGCCATTTCCACTTTTGGAGGTTCTTGTTTTGGAGGTGGTGGCGGAGGTGGTGGTTCTGGTCTTTTTTCTTCTGGTTGCTTAATGTTTTCTAAAGAAACATCTTGTACCAAAACTGGACCAGCTTTTTTCTTTGCAGAATTGGCCAGTAAAGAGCCAACAAACAATAATAGTACTGCTGCAAAAGTGGCAACTAAAGCGTATGTGATACGCTTGTTATAGGATTTACGAAGTTCGTAAGCTCCATATTCTTTATTCCTTCCATCGAATAGAATATCAAGAATGTCTGCGGATAAAATTTTATTTATTTCCATAATTCGTTGTTTTTTATTAAGATGCAATACGAGAAAAAATTGCATAAAATAATTTCAAAAAAAAAATTATTTTCCGCCGCCTGCTGCTTCAGTTACTTTAATTAAATCAACTTCTACTTGAGAAATATCTACCAATGCATATACTTTAATAACATTAATAGTCATTTCATCTAAAATATCAATTACATTTTTGTAACTACATTCGTCGCTGGGTTTAATTACTACAACTAAATCTTTTTCGTTGGTACTTGCTTTCTTACGAAGAATAACATTTCTAATTCCATCTTCACCAGTTCCAAAGTTTGCCGATTTAAAGTTGGCTGTAGCATTCTCGGTATTTAAAATACCTTCATAATAAAATATATTGCCATCTTTTGCTAATAAAATAGTTAAAGCCCCACTTTCTTTGGCCTTATTTTGTTCCTCTGGTTTATCAGTATCTTTTGGTAAAAATAACTTCATTGCCGTTGGCTGACTCATCGTAGTGGTAAAGATGAAGAATGTTATTAGTAGGAAGCCTAAGTCTACCATGGGGGTTAAATCAACCCTTGTAGAAGCTTTTTTGGCTTTCTTAACGCCTTTACCTTTTTTGTGGCCACCGCCACCTGAGGTATCCATTTCTGCCATCGCTTACAATTTTAATTTCTTAATAAATTTAATTTGCAAATTCGCTTACTTCTTTTCTGGAGTTGGCGGATTTTTATACAATTCGGTTCCAACTGGTACACTTTCTGGGTTGGTTACCAATTGAAACTTTAAAAAATCGTTCTTTTTAAATGCACTCATCACATTCTTAAAAGAAGGATATTTAGAATCGTTATCACCTTTTACCAACAAGTTTACAACTTGTCCCTTATAAGAATCTCTTACTATGGTCATCCATTGAATCATTTCGTTGTTGGTACTGTCTTTACAAGGAATTCCAGGCAAATTTGCACCTTTGCGTTGATCTTCAGGAAGTGCTAAAAATTGATTGAGTTGTGCAAAAGAAGCACCAAAGAACTGAGCCTTTTTAAATGCGTTAACATTTAAACCCAATCCTTTTGTGTTGTTCAATGTATTTGCAATAAACTCTTTTTTTTGTTCATCATCCATCGATAAAAACACTTTTCCATCTTTATCTATTGTAATTAACACAATATCTTTTTCTGGAGCAACTTTTGACGATACCGAACTTGGTGGGGTTACAGTAATTGCTTCTGCAGGTTTAAATTTTGTGGTTAAGATAAAGAACGACAGAAGCAAAAATGCCACATCGCACATTGCCGTCATGTCTATAACAGTGCTCTTTCGAGGTATCTTAGGTCTAGCCATTGTAGTGCTGTTTTATTAATTTCACAAATAAGATTCAAAGTCTTTGATTTTCCACAAGTATTACTTGTATAAAGATGCAAAGCTTTGAGTTAAAGTGAAACCAGACTCATCAATACCAAATGTAATTGAATCGATTTTTGTTGTAAATACGTTGTACATAATAATGGCAACTGCAGAAGTACCAATACCTAAAGCCGTATTAAATAAGGCTTCAGAAATACCTTTTGATAATTCACGAGCAGCTTCTCCTCCACCTTCATCACCTAAGGCTGAGAAAGATTTAATCATACCCAATACAGTACCAAATAATCCTAATAAAGTTGCTACCGATGCTAATGTAGATAAGAAAACCAAGTTCTTCTCTAACATAGGCAATTCTAATGCAGTTGCTTCTTCAATAGATTTTTGAATGCTCAATACTTTTTGTTCTGTATCAAGTTCTGTATTACCAATCATATCCTTGTAAGTACGTAAACCAGATTTCATTACATTACCTACACTTCCTTTTTGTCTGTCGCACTCAGATATTGCTTTTTCAACATCTTTATTTGCTAAATGAAATTGCACTTTACGTACAAACTCACCAACATTACCAGAACCAGAAGCTCTAGAAACAGTTAAAAAACGTTCAATAACAAAAGTTACAACAATAAAAAAACATCCAATAAGTACAGGTACAACAATACCACCTTCGTACATTTTTGCAAAACCAGTATTGGGTTTTAAACCTTTGTGGCTAGGCCAGAACCAACTAGTTGTGTCGGGTTTTTCGAAATTTGAAGCAGCTCCGAATACATATCTCCAAATAACATAGCCTAATACGATACAAGCTATTGGTGCAATCCAAGAAATGGCATTGCTGCTCTTTTTTGCGTGAGCGGTTGAAGTAGTTGCTTTTACAGCGGTCGGTTTAACGTCAGCCATGATTCAATTGATTTTTGGTTTTAAAAAATTCAGTTGTTTACGTAAAAAAATTATTGCACAATTCTACATAAAAAAGTTTTGAAAAAGCAAAAGATATTTTAATTATGAAAAAAAAGTTTTCAAATTAAATTTTTATTTGTTTTCAACAACTCGCTGTGAAAGAAAAATGTACAAGCAATTTTAGAAATTTGAGAGCGTAAGATAATGGCATTTATAATTTATTCGCCGATTTTTTTAAAATAATTTAGTAACACTCAACAAAGTTTTACCGTTGGTGTAATTAAGAATATTATTTTATTATTAAAAATAAAGCAGCCCCTATCTTTATTTATCTAAAAACAAATTTTTTACGCTTATGAAACAATTTTTTGTGGCAGTAGCATTGTTAGCTGGCACGTTTGCAATGGCACAAACCCGCCCTACAGCTCCTCCTTCAGGTGCTGGTGCACCAACCTCTCCTATGGGACTTGGTCAACAAGCAAAACCTGGACCTAAACCTTACAAAGAAGTAATTACAGATAAAGCTGTAAGTAAAAAAGGCCTTTTCACCGTTCATAAAATTGATGACAAATTCTATTTTGAAATACCAGATAGTATTATGAATAGAGAAATTATGGCTATTACTCGTTTTAGTAAAGTACCTGGTGGCGTAGGTATTTATGGTGGTGAAGTTGCCAACCAATTAACCTTAAAATTTGAAAAAGGCCCAAGCAACAATGTTTTTTTAAGAACAGTTACACTAATTAGTGTTGCTGACAGTACACAAGAAATTTCTAAAGCAGTTAGCAATTCGCATTTAAATGCAATTGCCAATGCATTTGATATTAAAGCGTTTGGTAAGGATAGTACAAGTACAATTATTGATGTTACCGACTTTTTTAAAGGCGATAATCAAGTAGTTAGTATAAATGCCAATTCAAAAAGAAGATTTAGTTTAACCATGTTGGCTAGCGATAGAAGTTATGTTCAATCCATCAACACATATCCAGTAAACACAGAAGTAAAAACTGTAAAAACGTTCATATCTTCTCCAATTCCTGCAGGATTTTCTGCTGGTCCAAGTTCTTCTCAAAGTGCACCTGCTGCAAGAGATGCTGGAGCTGTAACTTTAGAAATGAACACTTCTTTTATTATTCTTCCTACAACTCCAATGGAAAAAAGAGCTTGGGATAGAAGAGTTGGTTACTTCCCTGATGATTTTGTACAATTTAGCGACGATCAACAAAGAGTAGAAGAAAAAAGATTTGCTGTTCGTTGGCGTTTAGAACCAAAAGCTGCAGATATGGATAAATGGAAACGTGGCGAATTGGTTGAACCTGTAAAACCTATTGTGTATTACATAGACCCTGCTACTCCTAAGAAATGGAGAAGCTATTTAAAAGCTGGTGTTGATGATTGGCAAAAATCTTTTGAAAAAGCTGGTTTTAAAAATGCTATCATGGCTAAAGATTGGCCAGAAAATGATACAACCATGAGCTTAGAAGATGCTCGTTTTTCTGTAATTAGATACTTTGCATCTGATATTGAAAATGCTTATGGACCTAATGTTCACGACCCTCGTAGTGGTGAAATTTTAGAAAGTCATATTGGCTGGTATCACAACGTAATGAAGTTGGTACACGATTGGTATATGATTCAAGCTGCAGCTGTTAATCCTCGTGCAAGAAAAATGAAATTTGACGATGATTTAATGGGTCAATTAATTCGTTTTGTTTCTTCTCACGAAGTTGGACACACACTAGGTTTACTACACAACATGGGTAGCAGTAGCAAAACTCCTGTTGAAAAATTAAGAGACAAAGCTTGGGTAGAAGCCAATGGACATACAGCTTCTATTATGGATTATGCTCGTTTTAACTATGTTGCACAACCAGAAGATAACATTAACGAAAAAGGTTTATTTCCAAGAATTGGTGATTACGATGATTGGGCTATTCAATGGGGTTATGGTTATATAGCTGGTAACAACGAAGAAGATCAAAAATTAAATAGCGATAAATTAATTATTAAATCTTTAGCCGAAAACCCACGTCGTTGGTTTGGTACTTACGAATTGGGCAATAGCGTAGATCCAAGAACACAAAGTGAAGATTTAAGTGATAATGCCATGAAAGCTAGTGAATATGGTATTAAAAATTTAAAACGCATTATTGTTGGTTTACCAGAATGGACTAGAGAAGATGGTGAAGCCTACGAAAGTTTAGGCGAAGTTTATGGCCAATTAGTTGGACAGTTTAATAGATACATGAACCACGTTCTTAGAAATGTTGGTGGTATATATGAAACCTATAAAAGCAATAACCAAGCAGGAGACGTATTTGAAGTTACACCAAAAGCAACTCAAAAAGAAGCTTTCAATTTCTTAAACGCTCAATTGTTCACAACCCCAACTTGGTTGTTAGATAAAAACATTTTAAATAAAACGAGCAACCCAATTAGCAACGAAAGAGTACAAAGCATTCAAACAAGTACTTTAAACAATTTGTTAGACGGTAGCCGTTTATACAGAATGATTTTAAGTGCAAACCGTTTTGGGGCAGCCAATGTTTATCAATTTGATGAATTAATGGAAGACACAAAAAAAGCAGTTTGGAGTGAAGTTGCAGGTAGAAAAGTTGTTGATGTTTATAGAAGAAATTTGCAAAAAGCTTATGTTGAAAAACTATTAAGTTTATTAAATGGCGGTACTCAAACAATCAACTTTGGTGGTCAAATGGTTACTATAGGAACTGATACAAAAAATACCGACGTTTCTTCTTATGCTCGTGGTCAATTAAAAGTTTTACAAAGTGAATTAAATGCAGCAATTCCTGCTATTGCAGATAAAATGACTAAATATCATTATCAAGATGTTGTAGAAAGAATTAAAAAGGGCTTAGATCCTAAATAAACATTTTTGTCGTAGAAAATTATTTAGTAAAAGTCTCGATGCAAATGCATCGAGACTTTTTTTGTAAGCCATACAATTAATTCACATCATTTTACAAATTTGCTAATGCGTATAGATTTACATTTACCAAAAAATTGCATGAAACATAGCTTACTATTTTTAGCATTGTGTATTGCTTTAACTGCAACTGCACAAAAGAAAAAACTATATGGTATTGTAGTTGATAGTGCTACTAAAAATGCCATAGAGTATGCAAGCATTACCAACACCAGCAACAATAAAACAACTGTAAGCAATTCAAAAGGTGGTTTTAGTGTCAATGTAAGCGAAGGCAATATTCTTTCTCTTGCTTCTATCAATCATTATTTTGATACAATCCTTGTTACGCCTAGCATTCTGCAAAAAGATACCTTGTATGTGCATTTAAAAGCCATTACACAAAACTTAAAAGAAGTTACTGTAACAGCCATTTTAAATAGATATCAAAGCGATAGTACACAACGCCGAAAACAATTTTTAGAAGATGTTGGCAGCAATTTAATACCTACTATTTCTACAGCAAATAGTGGTGCAGGTATGGGCATTAATTTAGACAGATTTAGTAGAAGAGAAAAGAATAAACGCAGGGCTTTTTTACTGTTTAAAAAAATGGAAAAAGAACAATACATCAATTATAGATTTTCGCCACAATTGGTGATTAGGTATACCACTTTACGAAACGATAGTTTGTTAAATTTTATGCAAGAACATAGACCAAGTTATAAATGGCTAAGAAAAAATATTACAGAAGAAGATATTAAATATTACATCAACGATCGATTAAAAATATATTTCAAAAAAGCAACATCCGAAGGAGAATAAATAAAAAAATCTCTTTCAGTTACAGCAATCAATTTAAATA
>JAGOUF010000054.1 GCA_018061385.1 Chitinophagaceae bacterium
AACTATAGGTTAAGTTTAAAGTTCTATCAACAGTAGATACACTAGTAATACCAACAGGTATTTTATAAGCAGCACCTGCACTTGTTACATAATAATCAACTCTATTAATACCATTATTAGGTACAAACTGAGCTCTTTCAGGTGTTTTAATAGCATCAACATCTACACTATAGTTATTCTTTTTACAAGAAGTAAAAAGCACAACTATTGCCAACGATGCTATAGAAAAAAACCTTGATAAACTTTTGTTTTTAAATATTTTCATGTTTAAAATTTATTTTTTTTGTTATTAAGGGTTTTGAGCTCCTGCAGGTATTAATGGATTGTTATCAATCTCTCTTTGTGGTATTTTCATTAAATACAAAGGACTTGTTGCAGGTAATGTGTAAACAATTGGATTAAAGTTTGGTGCACCATGGTTACCAGTACCAGTAGTACGATTTAAGCCAGCTCCAGATCTTTTAATATCAATTAAAGAGAACCCTTCACCCCATAACTCAATTCTTCTTTGTAATAAAACTTCATTAATTAAAGAAGTTCCAGAAAAAGAAGCAGCACTATAAGCAGGGTTTCTTAATGTTACCATTTGCTCTAATACGGTTCTTGCTTGTGCATCTTGACCCTGACGAGCCAATGCTTCTGCTTGAATTAAATACATTTCAGATGCTCTCATGTACAAATAATCCGCTGCCCAACTTCCTACTGTAGGAACTAAGTGTTTCTTTTGACAGTAGTCAGGGAAGTTTGCATTACCAGTGCCAGGAGTTGTGAATACTTGCTTTCTGATATCGGTAAAAGGAATAGCATCGTATAAGCTTTTTGGTATTTTCTTTTGACCACCCAATTGAGCATAGCTTGTTTGAGATGGATCCATATGAGAAAAGAAAGAAGCATAAATAGTAGCTTGTGCAGTGGTAATTAAAGCACCCCACATCCATTCGCTAGTTGCTATATTAGAAAAACCAGTTCTTGATGTATAAACAGTGTTAGACATCAATGTGTAAGGTTGCTTAGCTAAGTTAGCATAAGTTGCAGCTGTAGCCCAATCTTCCATAACCAACGCTACTCTTGCACGTAAGCCTCTAACAACACTCACATCCATGTTAATTTTAGATGCTCTTACTTTACCATTTAATAAGGTTTCTGCTTGAGTTAAATCAGCAATGATTTGTGTGTATGTTTCTTGAACAGTACCACGACCTTTAACTTCACCAGAAATTTTTGTATAAAGAGGAACTCCTGGTTTTGTTTCATTACCCTTATAAGTTTGTTGAAACAAGTTAATTAAGTTGTAATAAGCCCAAGCTCTAATACCTAAACCTTCGCCTCTTGCTTGATCAATTGCAGGAGTTGGTGCAGCATTGGCTGTGTTATCTAACATTAAGTTTACTTGCTTAATAACATCGTAGTAAAAAGACCATGCTTTATCAGGACGGCCAGCACCTGTAGGTAAAGTCCATTCTGTATATTGATAATCTCTATTAAACCAGCCATAACCTTGTGTGTTAACAATCATATCGTTACCCATCAAGTCGCTAGCTAAATCAATCGCTTTATGACCATAATTATCATGTCCTGTACTACCATTACCACCTGCAAAAGCAAAAGTAGAATAGTAAGTACTAGTTAAAGATGAATTAACTGCAGCAATTGATGCATAAGCTTGATCTAAAGTAATTGCATCAGAAGGAGCAGTATCCAAATAACCTTTTTTACAACCAACAGTTGCAGAAACTGCAGCAACTATAAGAAGTAGGTTTAAAGAATTTTTTTTCATTGTTTTTCTTTTTTATTAATTATAATTTGATAGTTGTTCCTATAGTAAATGTTCTGAATGGAGGATATGCTGCATTAACAGTTCCATCGAAACTTTGTTGAGGATCGCCACCTTTTTTTGCAGTAAAAATCATTGCATTGTCAACATTTACAAAGAATTGTAGATCTTTCAAATGTAACTTTCTTGCTGCAGAAGCTGATAAATTATAACCTAAAGTGATATTTTTAATATTTAGGTATGATGCATCGAATAAGAAACGAGAAGAAGCACCATCTTGGTTTGTTGCATTTTGTAAACGTGGTACATTGGTAACGTCACCAGGTTTTTGCCAACGACTTTTGATATCAGAACTCCAATGTGTACCAGCACTTCCAGAGTGCATAATGCTTTGATAGTTTCCATCGTAGAAATAACCACCATAAGAAAAGGTTGTTAAAATACTCAAATCAAAGTTTTTGTATCTGAATGAGTTGGTTAAACCACCTTGAAACTTAGGGATAGCACTTGCACCTACATAGTAGAAAGATGCTTTAGTAATATCACTTGTTAATACTCTGCTTCCGTTTGGTTTACCATCAGAACCCAATACATCTTGATAATAAGTAGCTAAACCAGTTGCAGCATCAACACCAGCATACTCTCTTAACCAAAAATCATAAATTGATTTACCTTCTGTTAATTTCTTAGATCCAGTAACAATACCAGTTACTTTTTGAGCTGGAGGTAATTCAGTTAACACATTTTTGAATGAAGAAATGTTGAAATCAATTCTCCAATCAAAATTTTTCTTTCTGATAGCATTGTAACCAATTTGAAATTCAATACCTGTGTTTTTAGATTGACCAATGTTTTGATAAACACCACCACTAAAACCTAAAGCTGGAGGTAAAGGAACTAAGAACAATAAGTCTTTAGATCTTCTATCGTATAATTCAATACTACCTTGTAATCTTCTTTTAAACATAGTAAATTCAATACCATAGTTTAAAGCTGCATTACTTTCCCATTTCAGATCTGGGTTAGAAACTCTTGTTGGAGGTGCAAAGTTACCAAAACCATCAGCATAGTAATAGTCTTTGTACTGATAAAATAAACCAATGTTATCATTACCAGCTTCACCATAACTAGCTTTTAATTTCAATTCATCTATCCACTTCACATTTTTCATGAAATTTTCTTGAGAAATTCTCCATCCTGCACCAAATGAATAGAAATTACCCCAACGAACTGGAGCAGCAAAACGAGATGATCCATCAGTTCTTAAAGACGCAGATGCTAAGTATTTATTGTCTAATGTATAGTTTACACTACCAAAATAACTTTCAATTCTTTGAACATCTTCAGAATATGATGGTGGACTTTCAACAACAGCTGCATTGTTTAATGCAGTTTGTCCAGGATAAGCAAATCCTGTTTTAGTTGCAGATAATGCTTTAGATTTATAATCGTAGTTTTCATGTCCTGCTAATGCACGAATGCTATGTTTCTTAATGTTTTTATTCCAACTTAAAACTTGGTTAGCAGTTAATGATGTTTGCTTGGTAAAATCTTGAGTAGCTCTACCACTTACGTTAACAGCATCTCCATATTGGCTATTTTGATATGTTAACTGATCAACTTCGTAAAAATTTAAGCCCAATGTTGTTTTGAAAGTGAAATCTTTTAAGAATTTAACTTCTACATAAGGATTAACGTTACCGTTAAATCTTTTTTGTCCTCTTACATCCAAAGCCAATGAACCCAATAGATTTGAATTAGCTGCATAAGGACGAGAACCCATTTGAGTTGGAATACCAAAATCCAATACTGGTTGACCATTGGCATCTAAAATATTAGCACCAGTTGTAGTATTTTTTTGATATACTGGATAAATTGGACCCATTTGACGGCTATAGTAAAATGGGTTTGAAGTAGCAGTTCCACCTGCAAATAAACCATCTCTTTTATCAGATGATCCATCGAAATTGATACCAGCTTTTAACCAATCTGTAGCTTGTACGTTTACTGTTGTTCTAAAATTATAACGTTGGTAACCAGAGAATTTAGCAATACCTTCTTCATTTAAGTAACCACCACTTACAAAATAGTCCATTTTGTCGGTAGCACCAGAAATGCTAATAGAAGCATTTGTTCTTTGTGCATTTCTAAATAATGCATCAGCCCAAGACTCATCCCATAATAGTTGAGCATTAGGATTTAATTTACCAGTAGTTGAACTTACCAATTGGTTACCTGGTACGTTGTAAGCATTGTATACTAAACCAGATGTTCCTGTTAATACGTTTGAAGCTTGTACACCTGCTGATGCAAATGTTTGACCACTACCGTAAACGTAAGAGTTTCTATAAGACTCCCAGAACAATTCGTAATATTCTGCAGAGTTTACTCTATCGTATTCAGGAATTCCTCTAGTTTGAAAACTCTGTCTTAAAGAACCTGTAATAGCAGCAGCACCTTTTTTACCTTTTTTGGTAGTAATCATAATTACACCATTGGCAGCTCTAGAACCATATAGGTTGGTAGCAGCAGCATCTTTTAATACGTCTACAGACTCAATTTCATCTGAATTAATCGCAGAAATTGAACCATCATAAGGAACACCATTTACAACATACAATGGTGCAGATGATGCATTTACAGAACCAATACCTCTTAAGCGAATAGCAGCACCACTACCAGGAGAACCGCCACCATTGGTAGCTTGTACACCTGGAATTAATCCTTCTAAAACTCTTGTTACAGAGGTAACTTGTTGCTTACTAATAGTTGCAGCAGTTACAGTTCCGGCAGAACCAGTAAACGCTGTTTTCTTAATAGTACCATAAGGTACACTTACAACAACTTCTCCTAAATCGCCAGCAGATGCTACCAATGTAACACCAATTGGGGCACTTCCTATTGCAACTTCAGTAGATTCGAAGTTTAAAGAAGAAATTACCAACCTCTTTGCAGATGCAGGTACAGATAAGCTAAATTCCCCTTTATCGTTGGTATTGGTACCAATTGTAGTACCTTTTACAACAACTGAGGCGTTTGATACAGGAGCACCCTGTTCATTTTTCACAGTTCCCGAAATAGTTCGGTTGTTCTGTGCTATTGCTGTTCCTAATAGGAAGCAGAAGCTCAGAAGCAAAAAAGTGAGTCTTCTCATAGTTTGTCTCATTTTTAGTTTTAAATTATACAATCATCAATCCAACAAATATTTAACATTTGTTTTAATAAACAATTTTTTTTTGATGAACGTTGAAAAAAAGGCTAATTTTTCCTGATTTCATAACAAAATTTTAACCTTGTTAACAACTTTTCACTTTTGCTTTTGACAAAAGTTCACTATTCAACGCTGCATCAAGCAATTAAAATAAAAAGGAGTATTTCTTTTTATAGAAATACTCCTTTTAAATAAGCTACTAATTTGTTAAAAAAATTCGATTAGTAGTTTGGGTTTTGGGTATAATTTGCGTTTTGTTGAGTTTCCTCAATTGGTATTGGCCAAATAAACCTGAAATTGCTATAAGGAATAGCAGCTACACTTCTTGTAAATGTTGCACCAGCACAATTAAACATGGCTGCAGTTGCACCGCCACTACCTACTTTAGATGGAATTCCTCCACCTGCAATAGGTGCAAAAGTTGCATCTTGAGATAATCGGTGAATATCGCTCCAACGTTTTCCTTCTCCTAAGAATTCAATTCTTCTTTCTTTTAAAATTGCAGCTATTAAATCGTTTTTAGTAACAAAACTTAAAATTGTATATTGATCTAATACTGTTGTTACAGATCTATTTCGAACAGCATTTAACAAATCAAGTGCTGTTGTAGATACAGTTGCACTATTTCTTGCTTGTGCTTCTGCTAATGTTAACAATACCTCTGCATAACGTATTTGAGGTGTTGCATCAGAAGTAGTTGCATAATCTCTGTATTTAAGTGAATACACTGCATTTACAGGAGCACCGGCTGTACGCCATAAGGTTGTTCTACGTAAATCGGTACATTTCCAATCTGCATCACTCCAAATAACTGGAGAAACTCTAAGCAAACCACGAGCCCCTAATGCTGGATCTCCCATCATTTGTGCCAATGCTCCATTTACACCACTATTATCTGTTGCATCGTTTTTAATTGAAAAAACGCTTTCGGTAGACGTGTTATTTGCAAAAGGACCATCTGGTGTTGCTGTTAATTTCCAACCACCAATTGGACTACTAAAGTTTGGTGCTGTACCAGAAACAATTTTAGCTCCTTCAGCAATTACACCAGCCCAATCGCCCATATGTAACTTAACACGCATTTTTAAAGCAATTGCAGCAGCTTTTGTAGCTCTGTATGTACTTAATCCTGTACCAGCATTGGTTGCAGCTAAGTTTGCTTCAGCAAAATCTAAATCTGCTAAAATTTTTGTATAAGTATCTGATACTTTTACAGTTGAACGAACAATAGCTCTTGCAGCAGTTGAAGTTGCATCGCTATTAATTGCAAAATCTCTATAAATAATACCCATTTGGCTACCATTTCCATCTAAATATGGTCTAGAGAAGTTAACTACCAATTCATGATGAGCAAAAGCTCTTAAGAAACGACATTCTGCTTCGTATTGTGTTGAAGTTGCTGTAGAAACAACTCCACTAGTACCAGCAGATTTTACTCCATCAATCGTTAAATTGGCTTTGTTAATCATACTATATAAAGTCTGAAACTGAAAGCCATTGTTAGCAGAAGCATTGTTGTAAGTTGCTTCGTAAGTAATTTGATAAAAAGCTGCTTGGTTAAGCATGTCTTCTCCTCTTGCATCACCTTGTGCAATATTGGCTGCACCAAAAGGATATCCACGAACTGCACCACCTGCATAAAAGCCAGATTGTGCTGCATCATAAACACCATTTAATGCTAATAAACAACGGTCGGCACTTGAAAAAGCCGATTGATCGGAGAAAGAAGTATATGGTTGTAATTCCAACGTTTTTTTCTCACAAGAACTTAATGCTAAAGTTCCTGCAATTAAAACTGCCGAAAATATTTTGTTATTCATATAATAAATTTAAACAGTTAATAATTTTAGAAACCAACATTTAAACCAAATGAAACAGAACGAGCTTGTGGTACACTATTGTAATCTAAGCCTCTAACATCTGTATTATCTGGATCGATACCTGTATACTTAGTAATTAAGATTAAGTTTTGACCCTGTACAAAGAATCGAACAGATTTTATGTATGAATTGGTTAATTTGGTTAATGTTTTAGCATCTAAATCGTAGCTAATTTGTAGATTATCCAATCTTACAAAATTTCCACTTTCAATAAATCTTGTACTTGCTTGTTGATTTAAGTTAGTGAAGTTATCACGGTTGTACCACAAACGTGGAACTGTAGTAACATCTCCAGCTTTGGTCCAACGATCCAAAATTCCACGACCATTGTTTAAGAATCCTTGATTTAAAAGAGATTCTTGTTTAGTAATGTTTAGGATTTTGTTGCCACCAGAAAATCTCCACAACATTTCCATACTAAATTGCTTGTACTTTAAGTTAGATGTTACACCACCAAACCATTTTGGTAAACTGTTGCCAATAATACTTCTATCAGCAGCAGCAAGTGAAGATGATGCACCTTGTGTACCACTATTTAAGTCGGCAATTGAGAAGTAAGACGAATTGGTAATATTTCCCATTACTAAACTACCATCAGCTTTATAGTAAACTGGGTTACCATTAGAAGAGTTTACACCAGCAAAATTGTAACCAAATATTGCAGAAATTGGTTCGCCTACACGTAAAATATTGTAGTTACCGGTTCCGTTAGAAATAATTACATCTTGATCTAAGTATAAAGATTTTACAATGTTAGATTGAGTTGTAAAGTTTACACCTAAATCCCAACTAAAATCTTTCTTACGTACAATGTTTGCATTTACAGTTAACTCAATACCCTTGTTTTCCATTGAACCAATATTTTGGAAAATTTGGTTACTAGGTACTCCAAAAGAAGGAGGTTGAGGAGCTGCCAATACTAAGTTGTTGTTGTTGTTTTTATAGTAATCAAAAGTTACATTGATTCTATTGTTTAACATAGTTAAGTCGAAACCAACATCTAATTTAGTATTTGTTTCCCATTGTAAGCTAGAGTTACCTGCTTGAGTAGCAGCAATACCACTAATTGCACCATACGGGGCACTACCATATAAACTTAAGTATGGAAAGTTTCCACCTGCAATATCAGCATTACCCACTTTAGCCCAAGAAGCTCTTACTTTAAAATCGTTCACTGTTTTTCCTAAACCAGAGTTTTTCCAAAAGTCTTCGTTAGAAATACGGTACGCTGCAGAAAAACCAGGAAAATTACCAAAACGATTGTCTGGTGCAAATCTTGATAATCCATCTCTTCTAATCGTTGCACTTAAAAAGTATTTACCCTTGTAATCGTAGTTTAAACGAGCAAAATACGATACAAAACCTGGCCCTTCGCTATAACTACCACTAGATTGTTGTACAGCATAACTATTGCTAATTACGTTGTTTTGCTGAAAGAATGGATCAGAAATGTTGGTACCAATTGCTTGAAAACTATTGGTAGTTTGTAACTGGTTTTCGTAACCCAATGTTGCAAATAAATTGTGGCTACCAAAAGATTTATTCATGTTAATGTAATTTTGAATTACATAACGCAATGAATTGGCTGCTTGATTTTGTACACGACCAATGCTGTTTCTACCATCGCCATGTTTAGGATCGTACGTTAAATACTCATCTAAAGTGATATAATCTATACTTGCTTTAAAATTGTAAGTTAACCAATTTAGGGGCTTTATTTCTACACCTAAATTGTTTAAAATTCTATGCTTTTTACTATTGAACCTATTTTTTGCCATTACATAGGCAATGTTGGTATAGTTGTTTTCAATTAAACGTGTATTTGCATCGCTACCTAAAGCAGCTCCATCTGTTGTTACGTTAAATCCATCAAACTGAGGTAATGCTGGATTAAATACTCTAACATTTGGTAAGGCTCTTAAAACGTTTGCAGTTGCACCAGACAAAGAGTTTCCTCCATTGTTTTGATCACCATCTTCTGTTCTTGATAAAGTAATATAGTTGCTTAATTTCAACCATTTGTTTACACGTTGATCAATGTTAGCTCTAATGTTATAACGCTTAACACTGTTTGTAACAACTAGCCCTTGTTGAGTAGCATAGTTAAAAG
>JAGOUF010000055.1 GCA_018061385.1 Chitinophagaceae bacterium
AAAAGCCGATCCTTATGCAAATACTGTTGCCTTACCCGTTATGGCACAATTGTATGATTTAAGAGGTGCTCAAAGTGGTTTAAAACCAAATATTCCAATGGTTATTTCTCCAAGAATTGGATTTACTTACAAAATACCTGAAGAAGGTTTAGTAATTAGAGGTGGAACTGGAATTTTTGCAGGAAGAATGCCATTGGTATGGCCAGGTGGTATATTTAACAACAATGGCATTAACCAAGCTAGCTTTACTGTAAGTTCTTCTCAAAACAGTACATCATTACCTTTAATTACTGGCTTTAAAGCAGATCCAAACAATCAATGGACTGCAGCACAATTAGGTATTACAACTACACCTAAAGGATCATTAAACTTAACATCTGAAACTTTAAAATTACCAACAGTTTGGAGATCTTCTATAGCTGCTGATAAAAAATTAGGCAATGGATGGAGTTCAACTTTTGAAATTACATTAACAAAAAATATTTCAGAAATTGATTATGTGAACTTAAACTTATCTGCCCCAATTGGTAGATCAGTAGGTCCAGATAGTCGTTTAGTGTATGCTACTGGTGGTACTTTAGGCAATAGAGTGAATATTCCTGGTGGAAACCCTTATACTGATGTTATTTTGTTAACCAATACACCATCTACAAAAGATAAAGGGTTTGCTTACAATTTTGTTGCTAGCTTAACCAAGCGTACCAATACTGGTTTTACTTTTGATGTAAATTATGCGTTTGGTAACTCATTAATTATGAATGAAGGAACAAGTTCTGTAAACTACTCTCAGTGGAGATTTACAGAAACTGTAAATGGAAGAAACAACATCAACAGAAATATTTCAGACTTTAGTCAAGGACACAGAATATTTGCTTACTTAAGCAAAAAATTCAGCTACGCTAAAAACAAATTAGCAACAACTGTAAGTTTAACATATACTGGTCAAAGTGGTTCTCCTGTAAGTTATGTTTATGCAGGTAGTGCTATGGTTAGAGATGCAGATCCTTCTGGTGGTTTAACCAATGATTTAATTTATGTTCCTACTTCTTCAGATTTAGCTGGTATGACATTTTTAAGCAATACAGTTAATGGAGTAACTTTTACTCCTGATCAACAAAAAGCTGCTTTAAATACATTCATTCAAAACGATGGATATTTAAAAACACGTCGTGGTCAGTTTGCTGAAAGAAATGGTGGTCGTACGCCGTTTACAAATATTTTAGATTTTAGAATAGCTCAAGATTTTAATATTAAATTGGGTAAAGACAGAGTTCAATTCCAATTGGTTTATCAAATTGCCAACGTTGGTAATTTAATCAACAGAAATTGGGGTCGTAATTACTTTGCAGCAAATGATCAAGTTGGTTTAGTAACCTTTGTTGGTTATGCAAGTACTACTAACTTAACTCCTCAATACAGATTTAACCCTGCATTTAACACAAATGGTGCATTCAACGTAAGTGATAGCCCAGTTCCTAACTATGGTTCTCGTTGGTTTAGCCAATTAGAGTTTAGATTGAACTTGTTTTAATTGGGTTTATCTCTAAAACTGTAAAGGCATATTTCTTTTGAAATACGCCTTTTTTTGTGAATGCAATTTTTTAGAAGCCATAAAAATGTATCATATATTTTTAAATTATGAACAATAAAGCTGCAATCAAATTTGCTTTAAAAGTATATTCATTCTTAGCAACCAATCTCTGTAATATTTTGTATCTTTCAGCTACTTACAGTTAGTAAAATGTAGTGCTATGGAAATGTTCAATCAGTTAGAACCTATGTTAAAAATTTTCTGGATGGTTGCTGCAATCTCTAGCTTAATTTTTATTGTTCAAACCATTATGACTTTTACTGGAACAGATTCTACAGATGGAATTTCAGCAGATTTTGATGGAGATTTATCGGGTACTGATTCTCCTTTTCAATTGTTCTCTTTTAGAAATTTAATTAATTTTTTATTGGGCTTTAGTTGGGCAGGAATATCATTTTACGAAACCATATCCAATAAATCGGTATTGGTTTTAATTGCATTTTTAATTGGAACTAGCTTTTTAGTAGCCTTCTTTTTTATTATTAAACAAATACAAAAATTGGCCGAAGACAACACATTTTCTATTGGTACTACAATTCAAAAAACGGGTCAAGTATACATTACCATTCCCGCAAATAAAAATGGAAAAGGTAAAATACAAATTAGTGTAAATGGTGCTGTGCACGAATTAGATGCAATTACAAATGGAGATATACTTACGTCAGGAGAAATGATTCGAGTAGTTCAAGTGATTGATAACAATCTTTTATTGGTAGAAAAACTTTAAAAAACAGAAATATGATTAGTCCTTTGATGATTCTTTTAGTGGCTGTAATAGTTGGTTTTATTACTATTTCAGCATTAATTTCTAGGTACAAGCGTTGCCCCTCAGACAAAATTTTAGTAATTTATGGAAGAACAGGAGGCACATCTGCAAAATGTGTGCATGGTGGAGGAGCATTTATTTGGCCAGTAATTCAAGATTTTGCTTACTTAGATTTAAAGCCCATTTCTATTGAAGCCAACTTAACCAATGCGTTGAGTAGACAAAACATTCGTGTAGATGTACCTTGTAGATTTACCATTGCAATTTCTACAGAACCCGATAGTATGAACAATGCTGCAGAACGTTTATTGGGTTTAATGCCAGAGCAAATTCAAGAACTTTCTAAAGATATTTTATTTGGTCAATTGCGTTTGGTAATTGCTACCATGACTATTGAAGAAATTAACTCTGATAGAGATAAATTTTTAGACAATATTTCTAAAAACGTAGATACAGAATTAAAGAAAATTGGTTTGAAACTAATTAACGTAAACGTTACTGATATTAAAGACGAAAGTGGGTACATTGAAGCATTGGGTAAAGAGGCTGCTGCAAAAGCCATTAACGAAGCAATTATTAGTGTAGCCGAGCAAGTAAAAATTGGTGAAACTGGTAAAGCAATAGCCGATAGAGAAAAAGATGTGCAAATTGCCGAAACGCATAGAGATAGAGATGTAAAAATTGCAATAACCAATAAGGATAAAGAAATCAGTATTGCGTCAGCCTCTAAAGATGAATCAATTGGTAAAGCTGAAGCTGCAAGAGATACAAGGGTTAAAACATCTGAAGCAAATGCAGTAGCAGTAAAAGGTGAAAATGAAGCAAAAATATCCATTGCCAATTCAGATGCTTTGCGTAGAGAAAAAGAAGCTGAATCTTTACGTATTGCAATCACTGCAGAAAAAGTACAACAAGCAAAAGCCTTAGAAGAAAGTTATGTTGCTGAACAAAAAGCAGAAGCTGCACGTAGTGAAAGAGAACGCTCTACACAAATTGCCAATATTGTAATTCCTGCAGAAATTGCCAAGCAAAAAGCCATTATTGAAGCTCAAGCAGAAGCTGAAAAAATAAGAGAGCAAGCAAAAGGTGAAGCAGATGCAATTTTTGCAAAAATGGAAGCCGAAGCAAAAGGTTTATTTGAAATATTAACCAAACAAGCAGAAGGTTACAAACAAGTAGTAAGTGCTGCTGGTGGCGATCCAACAAAAGCTTTCCAATTATTGTTAATTGAGAAATTACCAGAATTGGTAAAAACACAAGTAGAAGCAGTTAAAAATATTAAGATTGATAAAATTACAGTTTGGGATTCCGGCAATGGCAACAACGAAAATGGCAACTCATCAACAGCTAATTTTGTTTCTGGAATGATGAAAACTGTACCACCGTTAAACGATTTGTTTAATATGGCTGGTTTAAATTTACCAACTTATTTAAAAGGTGCCGATCCTAAAGATACACCAACTGTTGAAGAAACTAAATAAACTAAATATTGTAAAAGGACATTGAAAAATGTCCTTTTCTTTTGTAACATTATTTTGTACAGTAAATTTGCAAAACAATAGAAACAATGAAAATATTTTTACTAGGCATGATGGGCAGTGGCAAAAGTTATTGGAGTAAAGTATTGGCCCAACAATTACAATTAACAGCTTACGATTTAGATGCAATGATTGAGCACTACGAGCAACAAAGCATTGCTACCATTTTTCAACAAAAAGGGGAAATTTATTTTAGGCAGCTTGAAACTGACACACTTAAAATTTTTGCAGAAAAAGACAATTTTGTACTAGCAACAGGTGGCGGAACTCCTTGTTTTAACAACAATATGGAATGGATGAATGAACATGGAATTACAGTTTGGATAAACGAATCCATTGAAATCTTGATGAATAGGCTAAGAAATGAAAAAGAAGAAAGACCCTTAATTAAAGACGTGGATAACAACGAATTAGAGGCTTTTATTGTAGATAAATTAAAAGAAAGAAAAGTATTTTATTTGCAAGCGAATTACATTTTTAATGGCAAAGATTTAGCCAATGATGTATTGCTAAATATATTAAAAAATGTAAAGTTATAACAACAAATCATACACCTTTACTTAACACATACAACTTTATAAATGCACAAACTATATATTAAAACAGCCGCATTTTTAGGAGCATTAACTGTGGCAATGGGTGCATTTGGTGCTCATAAACTAAAATCGTTGGTAGCCGAAACTGTTGTAAATACTTATGAAACCGGCATTAAATATCAATTTTATCATGTAATTGCATTGCTGCTAACAGGCATTTTATATAAAGAATTCAACAATAAATTTATTAAAGTGGCTGGTGTTTTTTTTATTGTTGGAATGATTTTTTTTAGTGGCTCTTTGTATTTATTAACCTACAAGGAAGCCTTGGTTTTACCAGGATTAAAATGGGTTGGTCCAATTACTCCATTGGGTGGTTTATGCTTTATTATTGGCTGGATTTGTTTGGGATTAGGAGTTGGTAAAAACATAAAAAGCAGTGTTTAATTGCTCTATTTAGCTCAATAGAGTTATCCACGTAGAAGTGTGCGACGCCAATGCAGTTGAAAAGTAATCCACATGCTAGTTACATAAGGCTTTGGTTACTTAGCTTACAAAAGTTTTGTAACAACTTAAGCTATGGCAAATCGTTTAAAAAAGAAAACATCTTTACCACCCAACCCAGAAGAATTAACTACCGACAAAGTAGAAGAAGTAACTGTGCAAGAAGTGGTAAAAGATGAACGTACCACTAAAATTTTAGGAGCAACAAGTTTATTGTTTACTATATTTTTATTTGTAGCATTTACCTCGTACCTATTTACTTGGCAAGAAGATCAAGATAAAGTGCATCAATTTGGAATTAAAATTTTTGCAATTCACGATGTTACAGTTAGTAATTTATTGGGCGTTTTGGGTGCTTATACAGCTCATACCTTTATGTACAAAGGGTTTGGCTTAGCAACATTTTTATTTTGTACATTCTTTTTTGTGTTAGGAGCCAACTTATTATTTGGCAAAAAAATATTTTCGTTACAACGCAATCTAAAATATTTAATTGTTGGTTTAGTTGTATTAAGCATGGCATTGGCATTTGTAAGTAGTGCTGCAGGATTTAGTTGGGGCGGTGCATTTGGCGAATTGTTGAATGCTTGGTTTGTAAAATGGATTGGTAGTGTTGGCACTGGTGCATTGTTAACTCTAAGTGTTTTTGCTTATGTAATTTGGCGTTTTAATCCCACGTTTACTTGGCCAGAAGAATTGTTTAAGCAATTGTTTGCAAGTAAACCTACCCCAATTGTTGAAGATAAGTTTGAAGCAAGTGTAGATTCAGAAGAAACAGCAATTGAAGAAAATGAAGAAGAAGAAATTACCACAGAATTAGGCAAATTGTACATTGATAAAGAACTTGAAGAGCCCATTAGTAACAACAAATTAAAAACTGATGACGGAAAAGGCGTAACTGTAATTATGCCTGAATTAGAAATTATCAACAACAATCCATTGATTGAATTTGATGTAAATGAAAAAGAACTCGTTGATGAGGAATTGATTGAAGAAGAAGATATTTTAACTGAAGCTGAACCGATTGTTACAGAAATGCCCTTATCGGTAAACGACACATTTGCACAAAAAATTGCTGATGGTTTAGAATTAGAAATAAAACCCACCGAAAAGGAGGATGACGCAAATGAAATGAACCTTGACGTACATCCAACTGCTGAAATTGAAGAAGAAAATGAAGCTCCTTTATTGGATGATGTTGAGCCAAATGAAATGGATGAAACTGCTTTAGAAGTTAGAAGTGATGAGTTGGCAACCATCAACTACGACCCTACTCTAGATTTAAGAGATTATAAATATCCAGAGTTGCATTTATTAGAAACACATGGCAGTGAAAAAATTGTTCATGATCCTGCAGAACTAGAAATGAACAAAAATCAAATTATTGCTACACTTAAAAACTATGATATTGCTATACAACGCATAGCAGCAACTGTTGGCCCAACAGTAACTTTATATGAAATTGTACCTGCACCTGGTGTAAGAATTAGTAGAATAAAAAACTTAGAAGATGATATTGCATTAAGCCTTGCAGCCCTTGGTATTCGTATCATTGCTCCAATTCCAGGAAAAGGAACTGTGGGTATTGAAGTACCCAATGTAAATAAGAGAGTGGTGAGTATGAAAACTTTATTGAGTAGCGATAAATTTCAAAACAACAACTATTCTTTGCCAATTGCCATTGGTAAAAAAATTGATAACGAAAACTTTATTGTAGACCTAGCAGCCATGCCACATTTGTTAATGGCAGGTGCAACTGGTCAAGGTAAATCTGTAGGGTTGAATGCTGTGTTGGTTTCGTTGTTGTATAAAAAACATCCATCTCAATTAAAATTTGTTTTGGTAGATCCTAAGAAAGTAGAATTGAGTTTATATAGAATTATTGAAAAACATTTTTTAGCCAAATTACCGGGTGAAGAAGAAAGCATTATTACGGATACTAAAAAAGTGGTTCATACATTGAATGCTTTATGTATTGAAATGGACAACAGATACGATTTATTAAAAGAAGCTGGTTGTAGAAATATTAGAGAATACAATGAGAAGTTTACCAATAGAAAATTGAACCCACAAAAAGGACATCAATACTTGCCATTTATTGTTTTGGTGGTAGATGAATTTGCTGATTTAATTATGACTGCTGGCAAAGAAGTTGAAATGCCAATTGCACGTTTGGCACAGTTGGCAAGAGCCATTGGAATACATTTAATTATTGCTACACAACGCCCATCTGTAAACATTATTACAGGTACAATTAAAGCCAACTTCCCTGCAAGAATTGCTTTTAAAGTATCGTCTAAAATTGATAGTAGAACCATTTTAGATACTGGTGGAGCAGAACAATTAATTGGTAAAGGCGATATGCTAATTAGTTATAATGGAGAAGTTACACGTTTGCAATGTGCTTTTGTTGATACACCTGAAGTTGAAAATATTTGTGAGTTTATTGGTAAGCAAAGAGGCTATCCTGACGCATTTCTATTGCCTGAATATGTAGATGAAAAAGAAGAAGGAGGAAAAGATTTTGACGATGGCGATAGAGATGTATTATTTAGCGATGCAGCAAAATTAATTGTACAAAACCAAGTAGGTAGTACTTCGTTAATACAAAGAAGAATGAAATTGGGTTACAATCGTGCTGGTAGATTAATGGATCAATTAGAAAGAGCAGGAATTGTTGGCCCTAATTTAGGAAGTAAAGCCAGAGAAGTACGCTACAAATCGGAATTGGAATTACAAGAATATTTAGATTCTATTGCATAATTCTTAAGAGAACAATAGGTTATGTAATAAGAAATCCGCATTTCAATAACCTATTGTTAAATGATTTATTGAGCTGTAAGCAACTGTATGGTTTCTTGCAATAATTTCTCTTTATTAATTGCAACAGTACCAACTTCTTCGCAAACTAATCCACCAGCAATATTTGCAATTTCGGCACTTAGGTGAATGTCTTTTGTAATTGCAAACACCAACGATGCAACAGCAATTACAGTATCGCCAGCACCACTAACATCAGCAATGCTTCTTACATGTGTTGGTATAAGATTGGCCTTTGTTGGCGTATTGTAGAAAATACCTTTTTCTGATAAAGTAATTAAAGAAATACTATGTTGCAATTGTTGGTTTAATTGAGAATGAATTTGTTGCAACGTATCCATATCCAACTTGTCATTCAATAAGTTCAATGCTTCTTTTACTTCTTTTAAATTGGGTTTAAAAATATCTACACTTTTAAATACAAAAAAATTTTTACGCTTTGGATCTACTGTTGTAATTACATGGTACTGTTTACACAATGCAATGGTTTTTGTAATTAAGTTTTCTGTTAAAACACCTTTGTTGTAATCTTCAAAAATTAAGACATTGGGTTTATTGGTATTGAATAAGGTTTCTAACTTATGTAACAATTCAGCTTCATAACTTGCGTCAATATCGTTGGTAATTTCAGCATCTAAACGCATCATGTGTTGATTGCGAGAAATAATACGTGTTTTATTGGTAGTAATTCTATTGTTAACTTTTACAATACCATCTGTATTAATGTGTTTTTGTTGTAGCAATTCAATCAACTTATCGCCATCATCATCATTGCCTATTACAGAAAAAACAAATGTTTGTGCATCTAATGCAATGGTGTTTAAGGCAACATTACTTGCTCCTCCCATTCTATACTCTTTCTTTTTTAAAGTAACCACAGGCACTGGTGCTTCTGGAGAAATTCGTTCAACATTTCCCCACATGTACGTATCTAACATTATATCGCCAATAATGGCAATTTTTATGTTTTTAAATCCATCAAATAATTCCGAAAAATTCATGCTACCTATTTTTTATTCGTTGCTAATGCAAGATAATACATTGGAATTCCTATTAAAACAATTATTAAACCAGGCCATGTATATTGAGGTTTAAACCATACCAACATTGTACAAAAAGCAGTACCCATAAGAATGTACAATGCTGGTAAAA
>JAGOUF010000056.1 GCA_018061385.1 Chitinophagaceae bacterium
CTGCCTTTTGGAAGTTATCAATTGCTGTTAACCAACAATTTAGGTTACAAACAAACTGAAAGAATTTTAATAGAACATTAAACCATTTTTTGTAGAAGGTTTAAAATGTATAATTTTACATCAACTAACAACTTTTACCAATTTATGGGTAAAAAAAATATTTTTTTAATGCTAATATTTTTAATTGGTTTTTTAACTACCAATTTAAATGCTCAGTCTGTAAGCAAAACAGATAACCCAACACATGCTAATAATTTAAGTAAAGCTCCTTTAGATGGAGGGGTAAGTATTTTGTTAGTTTTAGGTTTATTGGGAGGTTTAATGATTATTAATGCCCAGAAAATTAAGAAAAAAGCAGACACAAGTTCCAAAAATGTATAATATATTTTTATCTGTATTCTATAATATTAGTCGTGATTAATCCCCATTTTTTTTAGATTGTTTATAAAAAAATATCAATTATTGCTAAATAGTTCATATTTTCGCTATAATACAAATAGTATATTTAAAAAATTAAATGTACTTTTGCTGAGTTCAACCTTAAAAACACGTTAACTTTTTTTTGTAATTTATTATTGTTATGATTAACATTTGAAGAATTTAATGCAGCATAAACTACAAATAAAGTATCGTATTAATTTAGTTTGAATCCCCCACTAACAATTGTTGCCTTAAAAATAATTTAAGTAACTCTTAATACTCACAACTTTTATATATGAAACAACTTTTAAAAGCCTTTTTTTTATTGGTCATTTTATTCTCTTTTGCAGAGGTAAGTAATGCACAGGGCTTAACATATTACTCTAACACAAGTGGTGATGCCGCTGATTTAGCTAATTGGGATGATGTTGGTGATGGTTCTGGAACAAACCCTCCAACTTTTGCTGAAGGTGATTTGTTTATTGTTACTAATGGGCATGATATGACAGTAAGTTCTACAAATTGGAATGTTGATGCACCCGATGGTATTTGTGGAATTCAAATTGAAGAATCTGGAAGTTTAACTGTTAGTGCAACTTTTAATATTTCAATTCCACCCGATGGTACCTTTATATTAGATGGAAGTTATATACATAACAGTACAGTAGTAATGGAAAGAGATATTTTTGATAACCCAAGTATTAATGCTGGTTCAACTATTACTGTTGGGGCAAATCAAACTTGGAGCTCTCTATACCCAAATCTAACTTTCGCCAATTTAATTGTAAATACAGGTGTAACAATTACCTGTCAAAGGCAAATATCACTTGATGGTACTTTAACTTTAAGTGGAACCTCTATATTAAGAATTACTTCAAATGTAAGTTTAGTAAATGTTGCTGGTTTTACATCTCAATTAGGTACAGGCACATTTAGAACAGTTGGAACATCTGGTGCAGCAATACCTAGTGGGGTTACTTGGGAAGGTACAGTAGAACTGAATGCCTCAGCAACTTCAAGTCAAACAATTGCAGCTGGAACATACACAAATATTATTGCAAGAACTACAACAGGTGCTGGGAGTAATATTTTTAGTAGCACTGGTACTGTTTCAATATCAGGTACAATCACTGCAGGTACAGGTACATACACTGTTACAGGTTCAACAGTTAATTATAATGGTTCTGGTGCTCAAAGTTTACCTGCCAATATTACAACATACAATAATTTAACCATTAGCAATGCAGGTACAAAAACCATGAATGCTAATGTACAAGCAAATGGTACCCTTACTATAGGGCATGCTTCAGGTATTTTAGCGATAAACGGAAATACATTAACCATGCAAGGGTCTTCAAGTATGACAGGTGCTTTAGCAGGTTCTTCTACTTCTAATTTAACTATTTCTGGAACAACAGGTGGAAGCCCAACTGTTAATTTTAATGCAGCTGCAACGGACTCTTTATTAAATAATTTTACGCTAAATAGAACTGGTGCAAGTGCAGGTGTTACATTAGGTACAAATGTTGCTCTAATTAATTTATTAACCATTACCAATGGTGTGTTCAGCATGAACGGTAAAATTGTTACTTTAAAATCTTCATCAATTGCAAACACTGCACAAATTGCTGAAGTAGCAGGAAGTATAAGTTATACTGGTGGTGGAAGTTTTACTACAGAACGTTTTATTCCACAAGGAAATCGTTCTTACAGAGATTTTGCAGTTGGAGTAAATACTGCATCTGGTGTAAACTTTTTTCATACTTGGCAAGAAAATGCAGGTTCTACTGCAGGTTTGGGGATTCACATTACCGGACTTGTTGGAGTTTCACCAGGTGGTAACGATGCTACTACTGGTTTAGATTTAACTGGAACTGGAGCTAAATCTGTATTTACTTACACAAACGGTGTTTGGTCTACTGGTGTAACCAATACTAAAACTACCAAACCTGATATATATCAAGGTTACAGAACTTTTGTAAGAGGCGACCGTAATGTTAACTTATATATTACCCAAAGTAGTATGAATGTTGCAACCAAATTAAGAGCAAATGGAACACCTGTTACAGGAACAGTTACATACAACACTTCTGGTATAACGAATACAGGGGGACCAAGTACTAGTGTTACATTAAATACTACAACTTCATCTGGAAGTTTTAGTTTATTAGCGAATCCGTATTTGTGTGCAATTGATTGGAGTTTGGTTACAAGAACTAATCTTACAACTAGTTACACAATGTTGGATCCTACTTTAGGTGCTAACGGAGCATATATTACTTGCAATACTGCAGGCGTAAATAGCAATCCTTCATCTAATGCTAACCAATATATTCAATCTGGTCAGGCTTTCTTTGTAGAGGCAAATGGTGGAGGTAGTCCAGTTTTGGTAATTAGTGAAACCAATAAAAGTACAACCAATAAAACAGCTGTGTTCAGATCAAGTAATACAATTAACAAATTAGGCTTTGGTATTAGTAAAAACATTACAAACCTAGGGGTTAGAAATGTAGATGGTAGTACTGTTGTTTTTGGCGATTTAGAAACAAATGATATCGATACTTCAGATGCTACTAAATTAAC
This sequence comes from Chitinophagaceae bacterium, assembly GCA_018061385.1. Taxonomy (GTDB): domain Bacteria; phylum Bacteroidota; class Bacteroidia; order Chitinophagales; family Chitinophagaceae; genus UBA1930. The sequence continues at coordinate 3,004 of JAGOUF010000056.1, forward strand.
CAATAGTGGAGAAAATATTTCAATTTTAAAGAACGAAAAAAACTTATCTATTGAGTCTAAAGCTTTGCCAGTAAACGGCGATACCATTTATTTAAAAATGTGGCAAATGGTAAATAATACCAGCTACACATTAACGGTTTTTGGTGGCGATTTTAATACTTCAATTCCTGCATACATTTATGATGCTTATACCAATACAGAAAGGTTGGTGAAAATTGGAGACACAACAAATATAACATTTACAGCACTAACGGCCAATACATCAACTTTTGCAAATCGATTTAAAATTGTATTTCGTGGTAGTGCAGCTTTACCATTGTCAACTATTAATTTACAAGCTATCGAAAAAAATGGTGGGGTAGAAGTGAATTGGCAAACAAGCAATGAGGTTGATTTAAAAAATTATGAAGTAGAACAATCTCAAGATGGCAAAAATTTTGATAAGCAAGCAACAGTAACTGCTAAAAACGAATCATCAAACAGCTATTCAACTTTTAATGCCAATATTAAAAACGGAATTTGGTATTTTAGAATTAAAATAATTCAAAAAGATGGTTCTTTCAAATACAGCAATACTGTTACAATTAATTTAAATACTAAAAACAGTGAATTGGTTGTATTTCCAAACCCTGTTAAAGGAAAAGTATTTACAGTTCAATTTGCAGTTGCTGAAAAAGGAAATTACACAATTCAACTATTCAATCAATCTGGTCAAGTTGTATTAAATAAATTTATAACTTTGCAAACTTCTACAAATGCTTCAGTAATTGTAGATTGTAAACAACAACAAGTGCCAGTTGGTAATTATTCACTTATGATTACTAATGAGTTTGGCATGAAATTGACTAAACAAATAATAGTAGCAGATTAATAAATTTAAGACCGTTAGACAAAACCAACATTCTTATTCAATCGTATAATATGAAGCATATTTCTTTAAAGCGTTTACTTTTATTTACATTATGTATTTTTCTATTCGCTGGTACACCAACATTTTCACAATCTAGCAACGGTAACAATACGTTACAAAATAATACCAGTGAAGGTGGTAGTTTTGGAAACGGAGGACAAATTGACAATCCCGGATCTTTTGATCCAACACCTGTAGACCCAACTCCAGATCCTTTAGATCCAGCAACAGACCCAGGTGGTCCTGGTGGAGATATTGATGATATTGATCCGGTTCCTTTTGATACAGGAGTTGTATTGTTATTGGGTATTGCGTTAGTATTTGGATATTATAGTATCAATCAAAATCAATTAAGAAAAAATAAAGTAGCTTAATACAATTAAATCATTTTTAAAAGCCGAATAATTTTATTATTCGGCTTTTTTATGTTTAATATTTCATTCAATAAAGTTGTTTTTCCACAATATTTGGCTTTTATTAGTTTTTGATGCACCTAAAGCTGCAAAGTGTTATTTTTACGTTCCAATAAAAATTTGTATGCCACAATACCCTAACAGACAGTTTTTAGAATTTGAACAGCCTATTAAAGAGTTATATGAACAGATTGACCAAACCAAAAAATTGGCCGATAAAAATCCAAAAATAGATTATACTAGTACTATACATCAATTAGAACAATCTATTATCGATAAAAGAATTGAAATAACTCAAAGCCTTACACCTTGGCAAAGGGTTCAATTAAGTCGTCATCCAGATAGACCTTATACATTAAAATACATTCAAAAAATGACCACAGGTTTTTTAGAACTGCATGGTGATAGAAATGTGAAAGACGATAAAGCAATGGTAGGTGGTTTTGCCGAATTAGATGGTGAAACAGTTATGTTTATTGGTCAACAAAAAGGTATTAATACTAAATCTCGACAATTACGCAATTTTGGTATGGCAAATCCAGAAGGATATAGAAAAGCTTTACGATTAATGCGATTGGCTGAAAAATTTAATAAACCTGTTGTTACTTTAATTGATACTCCAGGAGCATTTCCTGGATTGGAAGCAGAAGAACGAGGACAAGGGGAAGCAATTGCAAGAAATATTTATGAAATGGTACGTTTAAAAGTGCCTATCATTTGTGTAATAATTGGTGAAGGTGCAAGTGGTGGAGCTTTAGGCATTGGTGTTGGCGATAAAATGTTGATGATGGAAAATACTTGGTACACTGTAATTTCTCCAGAAAGTTGCTCTTCAATTTTATGGCGTAGTTGGGATAAAAAAGAAACAGCAGCAGAACAATTGCGTTTAACTGCAAACGATATGAAAGGTTTTGGCTTGGTTGATGAAATTGTTTCTGAACCAGATGGTGGAGCACATTGGGATTATGATGATGCTGCTGAAAGATTGAAAAAATGCATCATCAATGCCATCAAAGAATTTAAGCAACAAGACCCCGCAACAAGAATAAACAACAGAATTTCAAAGTATGAAAAAATGGGCTTTTTTGATGAAGTTGTCTCTTAAGAATTACTAAAAAAGTTATATTAATACAGTTTAATTTATATATACAAATGTCTTTACGTTCTCAATTAGGTGGTACAGGAGTTGCATTAATAACTCCATTTACAAAAACTGGAGCAGTAGATTTTAATGCTTTGGGAAAAGTGATAAATTATGTACTTGATGGTGGTGTAAACTACTTAGTTACCCTTGGTACAACTGGAGAAACCCCTACTATTGATAAACAAGAAAAATTTGATATAATACACTATACCTACGAAAAGGTAAACAATCGTGTACCAATTGTTGTAGGAATTGGAGGAAACAATACTAAAGAACTAATAAACGATTTGGAGCAATATCCCTTAGATAAAGCTGTGGCTGTTTTAAGTGCTTCTCCTTATTACAGTAAACCATCTCAAGAAGGGTTATTTCAGCATTATAAAGCATTGGCCAACGCAAGTCCTAAGCCAATTTTGTTGTACAATGTACCTGGACGTACAGGAAGAAATTTAGCTGCATCAACTACCATTCGTTTGGCAAATGAGGTAGCCAATATTGCTGGTATTAAAGAAGCAAGTGATGATATGAATCAGGCAATGCAAATTTTACGAGATCGACCAGAAAGTTTTTTAGTGGTAAGTGGAGACGATGCTTTGATATTGCCTCAATTGGTTTGTGGAATGGATGGCGTTATTAGTGTTGCTGCCAATTCTTTTCCTAAAGATTTTGCTGCAATGATTCAGTTTGGATTGAACAACAATTTTGAAGCAGCTAGAAAATTGCATTACAAATTATTAGAAGCATACGATTTGTTATTTGTAGAAAACAATCCTGCAGGTGTTAAAGGGTTTTTGTATGAAATGGGTTTAATAGAAAATGAATTGCGTTTACCTGTTACACCATTAAGCAATGCAACACAACAAAAAGTAAAAGCATTTTTAGCTCAACTTTAATGTTTTATTTCCCCTTTGTATTGCTAAATACTTATTTAAAAATTGAGTTGCAAAAAATTAGTTCATGAAAAAAATTGTTATTGCTATTGATGGATTTTCTTCTTGTGGTAAAAGTACCATGGCTAAACAATTGGCAAAAGAATTGAACTATGTTTTTGTAGATAGTGGTGCAATGTATAGAGCCATTACATTGTATTTTTTAAGAAATAATATTAATATAGAAAACGATATTTCTGTAGCAGAAGCATTGCGTCATGTTCAACTGCATTTTGAGTACAATCTTACAAATGGTACTAGTGATATATTTTTAAATAATGAAAATGTTGAGCTATTCATTAGAGAAATGCAAATTAGCCAAAGTGTTAGTGCTATAAGTGCAAACAAAATGGTGAGAGAATTTGGAGTTGCTCAACAACAACAAATGGGCGAAAAAAAGGGGATTGTAATGGATGGTAGAGATATTGGTACAACTGTTTTTCCCAACGCCGAATTGAAAATTTTTGTAACAGCCGATGTAGATGTTAGAGTTGAAAGAAGATATGCTGAATTATTGGCAAAAGGCGAAACTGTATCCAGAGAAGCTGTTAAAGAAAATTTAACCTCAAGAGATTTAATTGATAGCACCAGAGAATTTAGTCCACTAAAGCAAGCTGATGATGCAATTGTATTAAACAATAGCAATATTACAAGAGAACAACAATTGGCAATTGTTATGCAGTGGGCAAAAGAAAAAATTAATGCTGTTTAAGTTCTCTACTTTACTAAATGACTAGTTACAAAAAAGGGATTACAAAAGCTTTCTTTTGTTATAGCCTCTTTTTTATTCATATCACGAAATCGGATCAACATTTTAATTAAGTGTTATACTACCAGTTTCACGAAAAGACATGCTGTTGCCAATTTGTTTTTTCACTTCTTCAACCGATTTATTAGGATACCAACTATAGATATAACCATTGTCTGTAAGCCCAGTTGACTTAAATGCTTTTAAAATCATTTGATCCATATTGTCAATTTTATCTCCATAAACTGTAACTATATAAGCAAAAACAACACGAGGGTAGTTAAATACCACACAACCTAATTTATTTTGAGCTTTTGGAACATCGGCAGGACGATAAGGTGAATAAATTTGCACTTCATAATAAGTAGCATCTAATAAATTAAAAATAGCAAAAACAGCTTTGCCATTTTTTTGATACTCTATTTTTCTATGTATTTTTTTATATTCTTTTGTTAGTTTAATTATTTTCTTGGTTAACCCTAACTCTTTTGCTGCTTCATCTAAAAATATTTCTAACGAATCTTTGATAAACTCGAATCCAACATTTCCAACCTTAAAGGCTTGACCAAAGTAAAAAAGTTCTGGCGTAGCTTCAGGCACATATTTAGTTGGTTCATGCCCTTTTATATATTGCAAATTTGCACTGTTGGGTATATTGAAAATGGATTTGTTTGAAGTATACTTAGTACCATACCAATCAATTTTTTCTTTTATTCCACCTGTACATTTTGAAAAACCCATTTTAGCATCTTCAACAATAAAATTGAAGTCATCTAAAAAAGCAATACCATTTGTAATTTGTGTTTTGCCATTATTAGTAAATAAGCATATACATAAAACCAATATTAGAGGTATAAATTTTAATTTCATTTGTTATTTGTTTGAATAATTTGAAACTTATTAAATCGTTAATTCGTGAATTTTTATCAAAAGTAAACAAATAGCTTCTACTCTAAAATACCCCAATTAGGGTATAGTTTTAGTTGCTATCAACATTAAATTCAATGAAATTATACATTAAAAAACGCTGCAAACATTTCTGTTAACAGCGTTTAATATCTAACTAGAAATCTCAAATCAGTTATTGTCTTATTTTAGATTCATACTATCAATAATTCCTTCAATTTTTGATTTAAGTTCCGCTTGTTTGGTATCAAATTGAGCTTTATTACTTATTTTAGTCTTTACGCTAAAATAAAATTTAATTTTTGGTTCCGTACCACTTGGTCTTGCCGAAATTTTGCTTCCATCTTCAGTAATAAATTGCAATACATTGCTTTTAGGTAAACCAGTTTCCCAACTATCGCCACTTTCAAAATCTTTACCAATTTGTTTTTCGTAATCAATTAACTCAACTACTTTGCTACCATTAATTTCTGTTGGAGGATTTTTTCTATAACCTTCCATCATTTCAGCAATTTCTTTTTGGCCATTCATGCCCTTTTTGGTAATGCTGATTAAGCTTTCATAATAAAAACCATAAGCAATATATAGTTCAATTAATTTATCAAATAAACTCTTTCCTTGTGCTTTTTCATAAGCCGCCATTTCACACAATAATGCAACAGCACTCACAGCATCTTTATCTCTAATTTTATCGCCAATCATTAAACCAAAACTTTCTTCTCCACCAACAATGTAATTTTCTTCACCTTCTTTTTCTCTAATTAAATCAGCAATCCATTTAAAGCCTGTTAAAACACTGTAACTATTTACATCGTTTAATTT